>JBIKKC010000103.1:0-7989 GCA_044360615.1 Bacteroidia bacterium
TAGTCATTACTTTGTATAACAGGAAATAAATAGGTTCACCATGAGACTGATAATAATCCTTCTAATTTTGAGCAGCCTTAGCTGTTCTACCATCAAAAATCCAATAAATCAGATTGATGATGATGTTTACGCCAAACGTAAAGAATCTAATTCGAAGCCAACAAGCATACAAGATATTGAGCCTTGGAATAAAAAGAAAAGTGGTCCTCAAGCCAGTATTGAGAAGCGCCATTATGGTTATGGACAATCTTTTAGTCCTTTAGATTCGCCAGATACCAATGAAGATGAGCGCGCCGCAGAGGCAATGCGTGTTTGGAACCAACGCCGTAACCCTTCTTTGAACAAAGACAATGGTATTGAAGAACCCATAACAATTGTTAGTGAGGATGGGCAAGACCCAAATTTAATGCGTATGGGTACTTCTAGAAATACCTATTACCAAGATCCTTATTTTGATATTTTAAGTCAGAATTGGGGCTGGACAAACCTATTTTCCCCAATAGGTTACTTCCCTGGTCATTATAATTTTGCCCCAGGATTTAATATTGGCTTAGGTTGGAACAATATGTATGGCTGGACAATGGGTGCTGGTTATAACTGGGGTTGGGGAGGCATGGGGTATAATCCATGGAATCCTTACTGGGGTAATGGATTTGGAATGTATGGTTATAACCCATGGAATCCTTACAATCCATGGAACCCTTATAACCCATGGAATCCATACTGTGGTTTTGGTAATTTTGGTTATAATCCTTGGATGCCTTATTACGGTTATGGTTGGGGGCCTTCTTGCAATAGACGTTGGGGTAATGATATTGTGCAAAATCGCTCGTTTATGCGACCAATGAATAGTGTTGGTTCAAGCCTGCCTTCTGGAAGCTCTAGACCTACAGTATCTGGAAGGCCTGGAGGTGGGTATGTGATGCCAGTGAGCCCAGGTAGCAGGCCAGCTGGCCCAAGCACCAGACCTTCTGCCCCGCAGCAACCTTACACAAATAAACCAGGTGGCGATTTAATCTATGATGATAAAGGTAGACCTAATTATGTGCCGCCCCGCAGCAGAAGAACGGAGATGGAAGCGGTTACATCGCCTTCCAGAGACCGTAATTCGGAATACAACAGCGCCCCGCAGCAAAGGCCAAGTTTTTCTGAACCTATGAATAGTCCGGCACCAAGCAGACCTAGTGCACCTAGTTCGCCTTCTCAAATCCGTCCTTCTACACCTTCAATGCCTAATCAAAGCAGGCCTCCAAGCGTAAGTCCTTCAAGACCTTCAGCGCCTGCAAGTGGTGGCACCATGTCTAATCCTGGTGGCGGTTCTTATAAAGGTCGTCCTTAATTTTCAATATTAATTTATTTTTCATGAAACGTAGTATAATCATTGGTTTGTTGGCACTAAGTGGGCAATCATTTGCCCAAAATCAACATGAGATTTTTAAGTATAGCTTCATTAGCCCAACAGCATCTGCAAGAACATTAGGCGCTGGCGGTGCATGGGGAGCAGCAGGTGCAGATATGGCGGGTGCTGCTATTAACCCAGCCGGTTTTGGGCTTTACCGAAGAAATGAAGTAATGGGTTCAATGGCCATTACCAGCAAGTTAAACAACACCACCTATAATGGAAACACCATGAGCGATGGTAGAACCAATTTTAATATTCCAAACTTTGGTTATGTAGCTACAATAAACAATGGGTACATGGGCAAAGACCAAACACATAGCGGTGTAACAAGTGGCAGTTTTGCCTTTGGTATGAACCGATTAGCAGATTTTCAAAATAATATTCAGTATTCTGGATTGGGTAAAAATACTACTATAGGAGATTATTTTGCCGCACAAGCAAATGGCACAGATAGCTCAGCGTTTAAAGCAGAAGAGCTCGATAATGATCCTATTGCTCAAGCTTGGCGCCTGCGTATGATTGATAACGATGGTGGACCTAAAAAATATGCTTCCAATCAAAGCCTCTGGGGTGATACCAATTACACCATGCAACAGTTTAATCAAATCGAAGAAAGAGGCAGAATAAATGAATGGTATGCAGGTGGTGGCCTTAATTTTGGCAATACCTTGTATTTGGGAGCAAGCTTAGTTATTCAAGGATTGCGTTATAAAAATACAACTACCTATAGAGAAACTTTAAAAGATAAAAGTGTTGCTGGTAATCCTTACCAACAAGCATCGGTTACCCAATATTCTGAGACCAGAGGAAGTGGTGTGGGCGGTAAGTTTGGAATTATTTTAAGACCTATAGATTTAATTAGAGTTGGTTTATCTTACCATACTCCTGTTAGATTAAACTTGCAAAAAGATTATGAGTTTACTACCACAGTTAATTATGATGGGATTAATTATACACAAGACGCAAACCGTTTGGATAGATATGAATATCAAATTGTAACCCCAGGAAGGTTAACCGCAAGCACTGCTGTGGTGTTGGGTAAGTTTATGGTTATTACAGCCGATTTTGAAAGAGTAGATTACAGAAGCGGTAGGTTAAATGATAAAGTAGGAAATGCAAATTTTACACCTGCCAATGATGCAATGAAAACCACTTATGGTATAGCTAACAATTTAAGAACAGGTTTGGAAATTGCAACTGGGTATACCCGCTGGCGTTTAGGTTATGGCTTATTGGGAAGCCCTTACCAAGAAAGTGTTGTTTCAAAAGAGGATGGCTTGCGTCAATTGGTAAGTGGTGGCTTTGGTTGGTTATATGGAGAAACCTATTTCTTCGATCTTGCAGTACAAGGAATAATTGGTAAAACGTATTTATCTCCTTATGCTGGAATTCCAAGCTCTGCGGTTAATGAAAGTCTAAATTTGAACTTTGTTTTTGGCGCTGGTTATAGGTTTTAATCATAGCACTTCTAAACTAAAAAGCCTTGAATGATTTATCACTCAAGGCTTTTTTTATAAGTAAGAACTAAAATTATTCTGATTTAGTAAATGGTTTTGAAACCATTTGATTTCCGTTTTTGTAGCGTATAAAGTAAATGCCATTTTGTAAATCGCCAACATTTACATCACTTTCTAAACCGCTATGAGCAATGCTTTTTACTTTAGTGCCTAATACATTGTAAATTTCAATGTTTACCGTTTCACGAGCATTGTACTTAATAGTTAAACGGTCTTTCACAGGATTAGGATACATGGTAAATTCTCTGTTTACATTGGCCTCTTTTAATCCAACTGCCCATCCATTGATAATAAATTCTACTGTATCTCTGATAGAAGGATTTGCAAGAGAATAAATTTGAACTAAGGCTCTTCCATTTCCGCCTATTCCATTAGGAACAAAATCTCCTTTAAACTCACCTGATTTGCCTTTACCTACACTAAAGGTTCCTTTATTTCCTACTGCAAGATTTGTTAAACAATTAAAGGGGTCGCACATGCCATACTCCCAGCCACTGGTCATTTGAATTTCAAGTATATTCCATTCAAATGCAGAATCATTGCTATTGTTTGTGAAAATTGATTTGGCTTCGAGCATGATATTGTTACTTGAACCTTGTCCTTTAGATACCTTAGGATTCATGCTAATACTTTGTGCAGATGCCCAAAGAATAGAACCGAAACCTGCCAAAAGAAGTATATATTTTTTCATAACTATATCGTTTTTTTTAATTGTCTAACTTCTGCAAATGTACAAAAAAGTCCTGAAATTTGGTAATTAGCCTAAAAAAATAAGTCAGTTTATTGTCATTCCATCCCCTTTTTGGCATACTTGCGCAAGCTATCTTAATTCTGCACCTTTGGGAGGTGAAAAAAAACATACTTGCATTTGTATTCATATTATTTGCAGTAGCTAACGTGTTGGGTCAAACCAATGCTAAAATAGTTGCCCCACGCGTACAAGAAAATTTGTTTCTTTTAAAAACAGAAAAGTATAGCAGCTTAATGCAGCGCATGGATCCTACCATGAAACGCATGGTAGATGCCGAAAAGCTTGAAGGGCTTTGGGAAAGTCTAAAAATGCAATACGGTAATGTAATTAAAATTGGTACTACCGAGGTAAAAATAAAAGACACCTTATATAGCACGCTAACTCCAATTTCTTTTGAGAAAGCCGAGTTAGGCTTTAGAATGGTTTTGGATCAACAACTATTAATAGCTGGCCTTTTTTTAGAACCATTGGTTAAAGATTATTCTCCACCTTCATGGATTAATGCCCAAGGCTTTTATGAAGTGAAAAAATTTGTGCCCACCAAAGCCTTTCCTTCAGAGGCATTACTTACTTTACCCAATGGTGCAAGCAAGTCTCCTGTGATGGTTATTATTGGCGGCTCTGGCCCAACAGATAAAAATTTAAGTATGGGTCCCAACCGCATTTACCAAGATATTGCCTGGGGTCTTGGTATGTATGGTGTGGCAAGCTATAGGTATGATAAAAGAACGCGCGCCTTTGCTGCCCATATGGGTAACCCAGATAAAATTACGGTGGCAGAAGAATACCTAGAAGATGTGAAAAATATTGTTACTTGGCTTAAGCAGAGAGAAGACATAGATAGCAATCGTATTTTTTTATTTGGACATAGCGAAGGAGGTTATTTAATACCTTGGTTTTGCTCAGAAATACCTGGATTAGCAGGAGTAATAATTGGGGCAGGAAACTACCAGCGCTTAGCCGATATGCTACCTTATCAATTAAATTATTTGCTAAAGTTGAGCGATGATGATGCTCCTGAGAAGTTGTTATTAGAAAAGGAGCTTAGCAAAATTCCATATGCACAAAAGAAGCTAAAAAAGGATTCGCCTAAAGACTCATTGCCCTTAGGGATGAGTGCCACTTACCTCATGTATTTAAATGCCAAAGCGCCGGCCAATTACTTAAAAGCCTTGCAACCTTATCCCGTTCTGGTTGTGCAAGGAGGCAGAGATTACCAAGTGCCAGTATCCGAATTTGAGCTATGGAAAAAGAATTTGGCAAGCCATAAAAGTGCCGATTTTATTAAGTATCCAGCCCTTAACCATGTTTTTATAAGTGGCGAGAATCCTTCTATACCCCAAGAGTATACAGAACCAGGTCATGTTTCTAAAACCTTTATAGAGGATTTAGCCAAATGGATAAATGCTAAATAGCTTAAACTGCTTCTGGCTCTAATTGGTAATGGTTTTCTATTTGAACCAAAATTTCCAATATTTCTTCCACACTTTCCGACATTACCAATTGTGTTCTAAAGGGTTTAAAATTATCTAAACCTTTAAAATATGGAGCATAGTGCCTGCGCATTTCAAATATCCCTGGGCGTTCTCCTTTCCATTGCACACTTTTTTCAAAATGGGTTTTACATACTTCTATGCGTTGCAAAACGGTAGGAGGGGCTAAAGTTTTTCCGGTTTCTAGGAAATACTTTATTTCATTAAAAATCCAAGGGTAGCCAATGGCAGCGCGACCAATCATAATGCCATCTACACCGTAGCGATTTTTATATTCTAAGGCTTTAACTGGATTGTCTATATCTCCATTGCCAAAAATTGGAATCGTGATTCTTGGATTTTCTTTTATCTTTCCAATGAGGGTCCAATCTGCCTCCCCTTTATACAGTTGCGCACGGGTTCTGCCATGTATAGTTAAGGCTTGAACCCCAATATCCTGTAAGCGTTCTGCTACTTCTTCTACGTTTTTGGTTTGCTCATCCCAACCCAATCTGGTTTTTACAGTAACCGGGAGTTTGGTGCTTTTAACCACCGAAGAAGCTACGGTAACCATCTTGTTAAGGTCTTTTAATATCGCTGCCCCAGCCCCTTTGCACACCACTTTCTTAACAGGGCAACCAAAATTAATATCTACTAAATCTGGGTTTACAGCGTCTACAATTTGAGTAGCCATGGCCATGGCTTCTTCATCGCCACCAAATATTTGAATACCAATAGGGCGCTCATAATCAAAGATATCTAGTTTTTGCCTGCTTTTAATGGCATCCCTAATCAAGCCTTCCGAACTAATAAATTCTGTGTACATGAGGTCGGCACCATTGGCCTTACATACTGCTCTAAAAGGTGGGTCGCTCACATCTTCCATGGGAGCTAACAAAAGGGGAAAAGTGCCTAAGTCTATGTTGCCGATTTTTGCCAATGCAATTGTATTGATATATTGCGGCAAATATAAATTAAAATGTTTGACGAAGAGCCCCAATTTTCACCTATCCGCCAATGGCTGCATGTGGTAAGCCGATTGCTCATTATGGCAGGTATGATGATTTTTTTCGCTTCGGTGATGTCTTTAGGGGCTATGTACCTTATAGAATATGGCATGGGCGTGAATGTGCACGAGGCCATAAGAAGCAATTTGGATCCATCTCAAACACAACAAATTTTGGCCTTAAAGGTGTTTCAAGTGCTGGCAGGGAGTATAGGAATGTTTTTATTACCTGCTTATTTTTTCCCTAAAGCCGTAAGTAGTAGTCTGAAGAATTATGTGCCCTACAGAAGTAAAGTGTATTGGCCTTTATGGTTAATAGGCGTGGCTTTAATGATAGTTAGCAATCCTTTTAATGCTTGGTTGTATCAAATTAACCAACATCTAAGTTTACCAGCATACCTTGCAGATTGGGAGGCCAGCATTAGAGCTATGGAAGAAAGTTCGGCTAAATTAACTAAGGTACTTATCGCTTCTAATGATATTCCTGCATTATTGCTTAATATTTTTGTAGTAGCCCTTATGCCAGCAATTTGCGAAGAACTTTTCTTTAGAGGGGTGTTGCAAAATTACTTACGTATAGCTACAGACAATGCCATCTTGGCCATAATCATTAGTGCCGTTATTTTCTCTGCCTTTCATGGGCAGTTTTATGCTTTTTTACCTAGGGTTATGATGGGCGTAGTATTAGGAATGGCGTACAATTACACCGCCAATATTAAGGTGCCTATTTTAATGCATTTTATGAATAATGGCTTGGCTGTAGTTTTATTTTATGTTTATAAGGATGAACCTAACGCTGCTTGGATAGATGAATCTTATACCTTTGCTTGGTATTGGGTAGTTTTAAGCGCAGGGGCTACATTTGCAGGACTTTATTTTCTTAGACCATTGGTGGTGTACTATATTAAAAATAGATTTAATAAAAATTTAGGATGAGCAACTTCTGGCAGCGCACCTTAACAGGTACTTTATTTGTATCTACCATTATTATGGCAACATTGTTTAGCGAATGGAGCTTTTTAGTACTATTGTTTACCATTAACTTTTTATGTCTCTTAGAGTTTTATGAATTAATGTTACCCGATAAAAACTGGATTGAAAAATACCTAGGTATTATTGCTGGGAGTATCATTAATTTAATGTTTGCCTTAATTATTAGAGGAGATTTAAGCACAGGTTGGTTCTACCATTTAATTCCTGTGTTTATGTTACTATTTGTAGTTAAACTTTTCGAAAATACTGGCAGAGAATTTGATATCTTGGCTTTTCAAATTTTGGGTATCATTTACATTTGTTTGCCCTTAAGTATGTTGGCAGATTTTGGCTATTTCAATTCCTTTTCTTACAGTTATTCGCTTCCCTTGGGCTTCTTTATATTGCAATGGAGCAGCGATACTTTTGCCTATTTGGTAGGAAAAAAATTGGGTCGAACCAAATTATTTGAGCGTATAAGCCCAAAGAAAACATGGGAGGGAAGCATAGGGGCAACAATACTCACAATTGGTGTGGCCTACCTTATTAGTTTATTCTGGGATGATATTAGTAGCTTTGATTGGATGGTGTTGGGTGCCATTATTGTTATTTTTGGAACCCTTGGAGATTTAGTAGAATCTCTGCTAAAGCGCAACCTGAAAATTAAAGACAGCGGCAATTTATTACCTGGTCATGGGGGCGTGCTCGATAGATTTGATGGAGTATTTCTTTCGGTGCCTGCGGCGTACTTTTACTTGTTGTTGAGTAATTAGTAACTATCCTAAAATGCTAAGAAATTTTGGATGATATTTAGGATGAATTTCTATGTGCCTCTATCAATTTCTTTGCCTCCTCCTTATCCTCTTCGC
>JBIKKC010000104.1:0-7880 GCA_044360615.1 Bacteroidia bacterium
GAAAAGTAGATGAGAAATTGATAAAGCAACCCAATTTAGAAGGGCTTAAAGCAGGTATTAAAAATGTGCAACGCCATATTGAAAACTTGCAGGCCTTTGGCCAAACCGTAATAGTTGCGCTTAACAAATTTGGTTTTGATACCGAAGAAGAAATTGCCTTTATAGGGAATTGGTGCAAAGAACAAGGAGCTCATTTTGCCATTAATGAAGGCTTTGCAAAAGGTGGTGATGGTGCCATTGCTTTAGCCAATAAAGTGGTAGAAATTGTAGAGAAATATCCTTCTACGCCACTGCAACATACGTATGATTTAGCAGATAGCATAGAAACAAAAATCGAGAAAATTGTTACAAAAGTTTATAAAGGAAAAGGAGTTAGTTTTGGTAAAAATGCCAAAACAACCCTTAAGAAAATTAAAGACTTGAACCTAACAGAACTCCCCGTTTGTATAGCCAAAACACAATTTAGTTTTACAGACAATGCCGCTTTAGTAGGCGCAGAAGAAGGCTTTAACATTCATATAGATAATATTGTGATTAACTCTGGTGCAGGCTTTATTGTAGCTGTAGCAGGCGAAATTATGCGCATGCCTGGCTTACCCAAAGAACCCGCTGCAAACATCATTGATGTAGTAAATGGTGAGATTGTTAATTTGAGTTAGGCCAAACCCAAATCCTAATCTCATAGGGATTACATATCCATAGAAAAAAGTTAAGAATTGCCAATAGGCAAAAAAGCAGACTTAGGAAAAGCATTAGGTAGCACTTTAACACCCAAAAACATTTGGTAAAAACCAATGCCTAAAATAGCATGTGATAAATTTAAAAGATAAAGCGTTTCTTCTGTTTTATCTTTAAATAAAAACACCACGCCAGAAAGCATTACAAAGCTTAAGCCTGTTAATAACCACCTACTTCCTTTTATTGCTTCTTGGGAGGCTTTATAACTTACTAAGATAAGGTGTAAAGTTGCTAACCCAAAGCTTATAGCCACCAATAAAAAACTTGGAACAAGTATTCTATATGTGAGCATAATAACAAATTGACCCATAACCAAAATCATGAAATTCTTTCTTTGCTGTTCATTTTTACACCAAATATCCATGCTTCCCCATTGCAAAAACGAAACGCTAAAAATGGAAAATACATGAGAAAAGAACCAAAGAGAACTTGCAGTTTCGTTTGCAGGCACTAAATAAAAGCCATGATAAAATCCACCCGCTATTAGAGATAATCCGCTACATAAAAAAAATAAACTAATACCTAATTTCTGTTTTCCCTGCAGGTGTGTAATCCTATAAGACCAAAATAAACTTGTTAAACCAAGCAGAAAATTAACTAGCATGGTTTGAGGATAGGGCGCTTCAAAAAAATTCATCTAAGGCTAGTCCTCCCAAATATTAAATTGTTTCAACTTCACTTTCTCATCAAAGAAAATCTTACTACTCTCTTCAAAACTCTGTGTATAATCACTTACATAAAATTGCCTATCAGCTTTACCTAGACCAAACTTAGTTCCAGGATTTAATAGTCCGTGCTTCTCCAAAACCGTTTTAACATATTGGGCAACTACCTCACTGCTATCTACCACTGCCACTTTTTTCCCATAAAACTTTTGAATCTCATTCTTAATAAGCGGATAATGCGTGCAGCCTAAAATTAAGGCATCAATGGTATTTAATTTAGATTTAGAGAGATAAGAATTTATAATGGTCTGACTAATTTTATTATTATAAAAACCTTCTTCAATCATTGGAGCTAAAAGAGGTGTTGCCAATTGCACTACATCCGTTACAGAATCTAAACGGGCAATGCGTTTTGCATACACATTAGAACTCACCGTTCTTTTGGTTGCAATTACGCCAATTTTCTTGCGGTAAAAATGCTTCACTACGTAATCAGCCGCTGGGTCTATTACATTTACAATAAGATCTTTCATGCCAGTATGTTTTACCACCGCTTTATAACCGGCTGCAGAAGCCGTATTGCAGGCAATCACTATCATTTTGCAATTTTTATATTTTAAAAATTCTGCAATTTTAATAGAGTAATGCTTTATAGCATCAGCACTTTTCTCGCCATACGGCATATGGGCTGTATCTCCAAAATAGATTATTTTCTCGTTTGGCAAAAGCTTGGTTATGGCTTTGGCTACGGTTAATCCGCCAATTCCAGAATCAAAAATACCTATGGGTTGAGAGGGTTTAACTAGGGCTGTCATCTAGCGGCAATATAGTAAAAAAGCGGAAGTAGCAAAAGTGGTTATCTGCAAACAAAAAAGCGGCTGCTCCAAACAAGGAACAGCCGCTTTTTAATATTAATTATAACTTAAATAATACCTAACTTCTTCTTTACCTGGGCCAAAACATTATCGCCATCTGGCTTGTATAAGAAACCTGCTACGCTGCTATCCATAATATACGAATAACCACCTTCTTTGGCTACTTGGGCAATAGCTCCTTTGGCTTTTTCAATAATTGGCTTCAACAATTCTGCCTCTTTCTTACGAATATTTTCTTGAGCACTTTGTTGAAAATCTTGAATGCGCGTTTGCATGTCTTGCAATTCTTGTTGCTTCACATTACGAATTGCCTCAGGCATGGTTTTCTCACCTTTTTGAAAATCGGCAACTTTCTTTTGAAACTCATCACTCATTTTCTTTAATTCATCTTCAAGTGATTTTCCAAAAGCTTCCATATCTGTATTGGCCTTTTTGTATTCTGGCATTAACTGCATAAGCTCTTGCAAATCTACATAACCAATTTTCTGTGCATTGGCGGTGCTTCCCGCTAATAATAACATAGCGAAAAAAGCTACTAGGGTTCTAAACATGTTCTTCATTTTTTATTCTTATTTGTTATTTATTTTACTTCTCTAAAATCGTGCCATTACTTTTTTCCCGGGCTTGGCTTTGTTCCCCCGCTTCCTCCTCCACTGCCGCCTTCTTTATTCTTGGTAACATTAACACCCAACTCTGCCAAAACCTCGTCGCTCTTATCATATTTGGCATTACTGTACATCATAATCACCTCTCCACCCTTGGCAAATATAAAGTCTAAGGCACTTTGTTTTGCAATTTTTTGACATGCATCAAAAACTTTATCTTGAATAGGCTTAATTAATTCTTGACGCTTTTTAAACAATTCGCCTTCATAGCCAAACTTCTTATTCATAAAATCTTTTAACT
The DNA here is from genome assembly GCA_044360615.1 of Bacteroidia bacterium. Lineage (GTDB taxonomy): Bacteria > Bacteroidota > Bacteroidia > UKL13-3 > UKL13-3 > B1. The sequence goes on from JBIKKC010000104.1 coordinate 3,185, forward strand.
CAGTCTCTTTTGCTTTTATTTCGGCTTCCTTCTTTTTCTTTAATTCTTCTGTTAATAAAACCTGTTCTGCTTGGTACTCTTTTTGTAATTTATCTACTTCTACCTTCATCCCCTCAGCCTCCTTTTGCCAATTTTCTGCAATAAGGTCTAATTGTTTTTGGGCCGACCTATAATCTGGTAGCATGTCTAAGATATACTCGGTATCTACATAAGCAAAGCGCTGTGCTGCAGTTTTGTTTATGGTAAATATGCCCAATGCAAGTAAAATAAAGAATATTTTTTTCATGTGCGTAATATTTTAGAATTGTTGTCCTAACAAGAAGTGAAAATTGCCGCCATTTATAGCTGCCGGGTTTGGATGGTTAGGAGGCAAGTCTATACCCCAACCATAATCTAAACCTATCATACCAAACATAGGCAAGAAAATTCTTACCCCAACGCCATAAGACCTATTAACTTCAAATGGATTAAATTTACGTGCTTCTAACCAAGTGCCACCAGCTTCGGCAAATACCAATGGAAACACTGTAGCTTGTGGGTTCAAAGAAATAGGATATCGCAATTCCATGGTATAACGGTTGTAAATAGTAGCTCCCGTTTGCTGAAATTGGCCAGTAATAGGATTCACAGTGAATGGGGTTAAAGAATTATCCTGATACCCACGCAAGGCTATCAACTCCCTGCCATCTAAACTAAAACCAGTTAATCCAGAACCTCCTACCCAAAATCTTTCAAAAGGTGTTACATCCATTTTGTTGTTGTAAGAACCCAAGAAACCAAAGTTTAAGCGAGTCATCAAAACCAAAGGCCTTTTATTTCCTGCCAACTTATTAAACCAAGTTGCATCAAACTTCCACTTATAAAACTCCAACCATTTGGTATTGGGAATTCTATCTTGGTCGTCGTAATTTTTGCCATTCATGTAAGAATAAGGTGGGGTAAATTGAAAACTCAAAGCAATATTAGAGCCACTTCTTGGGTAAATAGGCTGATCTGTTGAGTTCCTGCCTAAGATTACTCTAAAACTTAAGTTATTGGATTTACCATTTGGAATGGTAGCAAAGAAAATATTACCTGCACCATCCGGATCGTTGTTATATAACTGATAACTAATTTGGTATTGAATGGTAAAAAAATCATCGGGCCAGCGCAAACGCCTACCCAAGCCCAAAGTTGCTCCCGTAGTATATAAACCAGATCTTAATTCACCTTGTCTACCATTTGATTGTATAGAGTGATAAACTGATGCTGTTAAGGCATTAGGCCGCCTTCCGCCCAACCAAGGTTCTGTAAAAGAGGCTGAATAGGATTGAAAAAAACTTCCATTGGTTTGCGCTCTTAACGAAACACGCTGCCCATCACCCGAAGGAATTGGGTTCCAATATTTAGACTGGGTTGCTTTTCTTAAAGAAAAATTATTTAAGGTTAATCCCAAAGTACCAACTATAAAACCTGCTCCCCAACCACCACTTAATTCTATTTGGTCGTTGGCTCTCTCTTCTACAATGTATTCTATATCTACCGTTCCAGTTTGTTGGTTAGGAACGGGGTTAACATTTAAGGCTTCTGGATTAAAATACCCTATTTGCGCCAACTCCCTAATGGAACGTGTAATATCTGTCTTACTAAACAATTGCCCTGGCTTGGTTCTTAATTCGCGCAGTACCACATGATCGCTGGTTTTAGAATTACCTCTTACCGTTACTTTGTTAATATAGGCTTGCGAGCCTTCCATAATTCTTACTTCCAAGTCTATAGAATCATTTTCAACCAATACCTCAACAGGTTCTATTCTAAAAAACAAGTAGCCATCATCCATGTACAGTGTAGAAATATCGTTACCATCCGGACTACCATTTAACCTTGAATCTAAAATGGATTGGTCAAACACATCTCCGCTTTTAATGCGCAATACCCTATTTAAGGTATCTGCCGAGTACTTTGTATTACCTACATAAGAGATATTTCTAAAGTAATACTTGTTTCCTTCAAACACATTTAACTTAATACAAATACCTTTTTCATCTCGCCAAATACTATCCGAAATAATGGTGGCATCTCTGTAGCCCAAACTTAAATACTTGGCAATAAATGCCAGTTTATCTTCTTGGTACTTATCTTCAATAAACTTAGATTTAATAAAGAAATAACGCTTAGGCTTAGTGTCTTTCATAGCCTTAAGCAATTTAACGGCCTCTATTTCTTTATTGCCATTTACAATTATCTTAGAGATAACAACTTTAGACCCTTTATTAACATTTATTCTTAACTTAACCGTGTTACGTTTATCATCTGGTATTTGCTCAAATGTAGCATTAGCATCCAGATGCCCTTTTTCTTCATAGTACCTTTTTATTTCTCTGTTAGTACTATTAAGCACATTCTCTGTAATAATTTGTCCCGTTTTTAAGGTAAGCTGCTCGCGTAACTCTTCTGCCTTTCCTTTCTTTAATCCTTTTATGGTAAAAGTAGTTAAACGTGGCTTCTCTCTTAAATGCAATTCAATCCAAATATTATCGCCCTCTACTTTGCTAATCAACACTTTTACATCGTCAAATAGCTTCTGCTTCCAAAGGTTACTAATGGCTTTAGAAATATCTTCTGAAGGGATTCTAATTTTCTGCCCAATGGTTAAACCACTAATTACCGCCAACACACTTTTATCGTAATACTCGGTGCCTTTAACATCTATACCAGCAATGATGTATTGCTTAGGATTGTTAAAATTGAGTTCAAAATATTTGGTAGTATCTCCAGCAGGTGTTGATTGGGCATTAGCAAAGAGCCCACATAAAGAGAAAAATATAAAAACTAAAAACCTCATTTCTTTCATGCAGTGCTACTTATTTGCTCGCTGGTTTTGCCAAACCTTCTTTCGCGTTGTTGATAATCTAAAATTGCCTGAAACAAATCTTCTTCGGTAAAGTCTGGCCACAATTTATCGCAGAAGTACAATTCACTATAAGCGATTTCCCATAGCAAAAAGTTACTAATTCTTTTTTCGCCACTTGTTCTTATCAATAATTCTGGGTGAGGCCATTGGTGGGTAGACAATTCTTTGTCAATTAGTTTATCTGTAATTTCACTAGGTTCAAGCAGCCCCTCTTTTACCTTGCCAGCTATATTTTTAACGGCTTGAACCAAGTCCCATTTTGCGCTATAACTTAGTGCTAAAACCAAGTCCATTCTGGTATTTGCAGCTGTTGCTTCCATAGTTGCATGCAATTGCTTTTGGCATTTCTCCGGCAAATCTGCATGGTTTCCAATAAACGACAAGCGAATGTCATTTTTCATCAAAGTAGGTAACTCTTTGCGCATGGTATCTACCAATAGTTCCATAAGAGCGCGCACTTCAATAGCTGGCCTGCTCCAATTCTCTGTAGAAAAGGCATACAAGGTGAGGTGCTTAATACCCAATTTTGCGCAAGATTCTGTAATTGTTTTTACCGTACTTACCCCATTATGGTGGCCAAAGATTCTTAACTTACCTTTTCCCTTTGCCCAACGGCCATTACCATCCATAATTATGGCAATATGCTTGGGCAATTTGGTGGCATCTATCTTTTCCTTCAAACTCATCTTTTCACTTAGCTTAGGGGTGTGCGAATTTAATAAAATCTAGCACACTTTATCTTGGTATGCAAACGCATTGAAACCGAAACGGTAGCGCACATATACCAATCTTTTTGTTCTGGGCTGCCACGCTTGTAATTTCTTGAATACTGAGGCGTCCCGTAAATTTCAATGGATCTATCGGTAAGCGTTGCTCCAATTAATCCGCCATCGTTAAACCTAGAACTTACATCTGGGTAAACTGTACTAACATCGTCTAGGTAATCGGTAAAAGTTTTTCTAAAACCAAATTGCCCTTCCAAGGCAAACTTGTTATTTAACATCCACTTGGCTCCCAAACCAAAAGGCACAGCCAAAGAAAACTTATTATACACAATTCCTTCGGTTTGGTAAACTGCTAGCTCATATACTTTACCATCCAATACCGTTTGCGGCTTGAACCTAAAACCAGCAATACCCGCATACACATAAGTGGTAAACTTTTTATGTAAAATATAAGGCCCATACTTAGAATAGTTAAACTCCATAAGCACTGCCCCTTCGGTAATTGGACTAAAAAAACTAAGGTTTCTGTTCTTATTAAAATCAAAGTTTTTATCGCTACCCGAAACCATGTATTGGTTCAACTCAGTTTTTAAAGCCCAAGTATGGTTTAGATTTAACCTAAAAAAAATACCGCCACATGGGTTTGTTTCTTTAAACTTTAAGGCCGGGCTCAAATCTCCCCAATAATTGCACGCACCTGCCTGTATTCCTAACTCTACGCGCTGCGCCAGGCCAATATTAGCAAGCAATAGCAGGAAAAGGAATTGGAATACATTTTTTCTCATTTAATTAGAAAGTAGGGCAACCCTGACCTCTAAATCTGATGGTATAGGAAAGGGTGATACCGGCCATAAAATACATGTCGGTTTTATTTAAGCTTCTATCACTTTTTTTGAAACCCTCTTCAAAAACAAAATTTTCTACTAAAGGACCAAGATTAGGGTCGTTTACGGGATCGCGCTCCCAACTTCTATCAGAAAGCAACACTGCGGTTCTGCCAGATGCGCCATAAACTATGGAGTGATCTGCATAAACACCACCCACATCATCTAAATAATTGGTAGTGGTTAAACGCAAA
>JBIKKC010000105.1:0-7838 GCA_044360615.1 Bacteroidia bacterium
TTTTAATGGCTATACCTATGCCGATTATTTAACTTGGAACATTCCAGATAGGATGGAGGTAATAAAATGTAGGGTGTTTAAGATGGCTTCTTCTCCAAATAGAATTCATCAGAAAATTTTAGGTTTAATTTTTTGCAACATTGGTAATTATTTGGAAGGCAAGAAAACTGAAATTTACTATGCTCCTTTTGATGTACGCTTGCCTGTTCATTCGAAAAAGAACGAAGACATTTATACTGTTGTGCAGCCTGATATTTCTGTGATTTGCGACCCCTCAAAATTAGATGATGCAGGCTGCATTGGCGCACCCGATATAGTGATTGAAATTCTATCTCCAGGCAACAACCGCAAAGAGCTGCAAAACAAGTACGAGGTTTATAAAGAAAGCGGCGTACAAGAATATTGGGTGATTCATCCAGATGAGCAAACCTTGCTTATTTATACTTTGGTAAATGGGAAGTACCAAGCCTCAAAATTGTTTACCACTGGCGATTTTATTACAACTCCCATTTTACCAGATTTTGTGCTGGATTTGGAGTTGGTGTTTGTGGAGAATTAGCTGATGAATTTAATTCTTGCTGATTTTTAAAGAGTTGTTTTACCTTTACTTTTATATAACTTTGATAAAAGATTAATTTATGAGCACCCTTGAATTAAAAATGAAGATAATTGACCAAATAATTCACTTGAGTGATGATAGTTTGGTAATGGAAATTAATTCGTTATTGTCTTTCCATTCTAATGAATCTGAAATTGAGCTTAGTACTAAACAAATGGCTAATATAAGAGAATCAGAGGCCCAAATAGCTGCTGGGCAGTTTAATGAAAGTACCGCTCTTTGGGGGAAAACATTCAATGACGCTTAAAAATACTAGGATTTCTATTGAGAAATTAAATTTCGATTTAGCTGGAAAAATATCATTAAAATTAGAAGATGGTCGAGTAATTATTGTTCCACTTAAATATTTTCCAGACATACAAAAGTTGCCTGTTGAAAAGAGAAAAAAATACACAATTGTGGATGAACGAACTGTTCTTTTTTCTTATTCCAACAATGTTTATCACCTAGAAGATTTTATGGGACTAGAAAGTAAATGGCGAGAGCGATAGGTTAAACTATCTTTTTAAGTAAAGCCCACCATCCATTTTATTAAATCCACTTTATCGTCTTGGGTTAAAAAGACCTCTTTCTTTGCAGCCGTGAATGAATTACTTATAATGCGAATATAAGAAAAAGTACTTTTTATTTTTTACTTCGCAACAATTATTGAAATCATTTAACACTTTAAATATGCCCCTAATTTCCACCAAGACACAAAGGCACTAAGGCTATAGAATAGGCACAAATGGTCTATTTTAAAAGGGTTTAATTGATTACGCCAAAGCCTATCAGGGCTAAAAGGTTAAAACAAAAAGAGCTTGCCTTTTGTAGGGCAAGCTCTTGTAAATTTTTATTTTTAATTAGCTTAAATCGGGCACTTCTTTATTTTAATGTCTAAATTATATTTACCCAAACTTGCAATTTCAGGGGTGTATAAATCTGTAATAAAGTCTTCTCTAGAAGTTGTTTTACCGTCATTATAATAAACAGAAAATCTATAAGAAAAACCTGTTTTAAAATAGTTATCAGATTTAGAGAAAGAAAGTAAATTAAACGTTTCTGTAGCAGTAGTTCCTATATCTATTTTTGACGCACGCCAAAATATTTTTTCAGTTCCAACAACTCCATCTGCTGGATCAATTTTATGCGCAGGTTTGCCATTGATTTCTGGTACGATGGTATTTTGATATTCATTTTCTCTAATAAAATAAATATTGTAGCCTTTTGGTAGTATAACTTGATTACCGTTTTCGCATAAAATTTTAATCAAAAACTCCACTTTTGTTGGATCATTAAGTAGTGGAATTGCAACAGTTGGTTTAAACCCGCACAAACTCACATTATCTAAAATAATTGGATCCATTCCTTGCGGTGTTACAACTACGTCATATAATGCGCCAAAACTAGCATAGAATAAGTTATACGCTGTATTTCCTGGGTTTGCTGTTAATCCATAACCAGCAAATAAATAGTTTCTCGCAGAATTATAAATATCTACTCTTACTTGCGCAGTGAAATTGGTATTAGGATTGGTAAAAGTTACTCCAGCAACGTTGCATACAGGTGGGGTAAAAATAGGCCACCATGTGCGCCTTCTAGAACGCGAAAACCAACTTAGGTGATCTACACTCTTGCTTGCTTCTAACTTACCAGATTGGATATTTCTATAAATGATAGAATAGCCTTCTCTTTTCCAATTATTGTCCCCATCCGACAGGCTTAGCAAGTCTAGTGTATCTCCTTCTTTATACGGTAAACCAGTAGCCTCATTAAGTTCAGATTCATTAATTTCCATTTTTATATCTATTGGTTTAGTTAAGGTTTTTACCTTTTTACCACCCATTTCCATATCTATTTTCATCCACCCTAAAGGACTTAAATCACCCCCTTTAACCTTTTCTCCGTTTTCATCAATTATTTCATTAACACTTAAACCACCAGGAAAAGAGGCAATGGATTCTGCAGAAGGCGTAAAATGAATTACTTGTGCATTTATAGTTCCCGTTAAAATGCTGCCAGAATTGTCTTTCGCTTGTGTACCTTCACTAATAGTTAATGATGCCGATTCAGTTTTTCCTACAGCACTAGGAATGCTAATGGTACTTTCGTTGCTAACTTTTCCATCTGGTTCTGTGTTTAAGTTAGATAATTGACTTTTTGATCCAACTGGTAAATTATTTGGATTTATTAAGGTGATATTTTTTGCTACAGACTCTGAGGAAACTAGGCTAACAGAGTAATCTTGACTTAAGTAGTTACTACCCTCAAAGTGAAATGTAAAATTAATAGGTTTTTCTGGCGATGGAATTAAACCTTTTCTTAATGAGAAACTCAAAATTCCTTGGAAAACAGTAACTGCTTTGCTACCACCTGGAGAAAATATTAACGCTGCATCTGGTCCACTTACCCTAACTTTATAATTATCTGGTAAATTAGCTTGGGTTCCTGTTTTTGCATCTAATACTCGGAACTCATATGGAGCGCTTAATGCGTCAGCATTTACAATTATTTTAATACCTTCTACAGGGTTCTTTAGTTTGCAGCCTTTTATAAACAACAGCCCAAATCCCAATGCGAGGATGACTAGTGTTAGTTTGGTAAAATTATTTTTCATTGTTTGTATATTAAAGGGTTATTTTCCTATCTTAAAATTAAATCCAAAGTTCATCATTGGCAACCAATTATAGCCACTCATATTGTCTTGCAATACCTTCTCATTTGCTGAGCTTGGTTCAAGCATACCAGTTGCTTTGAAGCTAATGTTTGGTTGGTTAATATAATAGCCACCAATTTCAAAATTAAAACTGAACCTGGTTTTAGGTACTGCTCTGCCAAAGCCAATACCAATATAAGGGCAAATAGGACCAACTTTAATACCTACATCAATTTTGCCCACTTCTTCAGGTGATATCATAATATCGCCTTGTTTTACAGAATCTCTTACCACTGCGGTAGCGGTTATATCTGTAAGCATATATGCAACACCACCAGTAAGTTTAAAGGCATTTTTAAAAGGGTGAAAATCTACCAAAGCCTGAACAGCTCCTAGTTTAATATCACCGTTGATAACAAGTATTTGGCCATCAAAATTATACTCGTAATTAGTAAGCCCAATAGGCATGTACATGCCACCCACACGAACGGTAAGGGTTTTTGCTGGGTTTATGTTTTGTGCAAATTGAAGTCCTACACCATTGGTAGAAAGAATTAATCCTAATGCTGAACCTGGATTACCACCGCTAGTTTTAGCGGCCACTTCTTCGGCTGTTGGTTTGCTAGCTGGGGTTGCTGCGGGTTGTGCTTGCCCTTGAGATTGGTAAGTGCAAAAGCACCACAATACAAGGATGAGTAATTTTTGTTTCATATCTATCAATATTATAACAAATATTAATTAAAAACAGCCAATTAGCAAATTAAATTAATGTAAAATAAAAAAGCCTGAAAGTGTTAGTACTTTCAGGCTTTTTAAGGATTATGATGCGTTCTAAGAATTTATTTTTTCTTCTTAGCGTCTTTTTCGTCTGCTTTAGCAGCTTCTTGCACCGCACGGGTGGTTTTAACAGAAACTACTGGGTTGTTTGGCGAATCTAAATAAGTTAATCCAGAAACAGCTGCCAACTCACCTACCTTAATTGATTTTCCAATTTCTAAATTCTCGATATTGATTTCGATAAAATCTGGTAAATCGCTTGGTAAGGCTTTAACACGAAGTTTCTTGGCTTTAACCAATAACTTACCACCCGCACGCACCCCAACCGAATTTCCTACTACCTTCACTGGAATACCAATTTCTACGGTTTTTCCATCCTGGATTTCTTGAAAATCTGCGTGTAAGATAGATTCGTTTACTGGGTGAAACTGAATGTCTTTTAACATAGCTGAGTAAATTTTACCGTCTATGTCTAACTTAACTTTGTAAGTGTTTGGTGTATACACCAATAGTTTAAAATCTGGCTCATACATAGAGAAATGAACATGGTCATCTCCTCCGTACAATACACAAGGTACTTTACCTTCAACTCTTAAACTTTTTGTGGAAACCTTGCCGAGATCCTCGCGGCGATTTCCAAACATTGCTACTGATTTCATATATTTTATTTTTCGGTTTACTCAAATTTCCCAGACGACTTCGTGTCTGGGTCAATTCCCATCAACTATAGAACATGGCTTATCCCTGACTTTTCTTAATATCAAAAAGGCTGGAGATAGATCCGTGCTCGGTAATGTTACGGATAGCTTCTGCAAATAGCTCGGCTACCGACAATACCTTGATTTTAGAACTTTCTTTTCTCAATGGGATGGTATCGGTTACTACCAATTCATCCAAAATACTCTCTTCAATGGTTTCGTAAGCTTTTCCACTTAGCACAGGATGCGTACACATGGCTCTTACACTTTTGGCACCTTTATCTTTAATTAATTGTGCTGCCTTGGCAAGGGTATTTCCTGTATCTATGATATCATCTACCATAATTACATCTCTGCCACTAACATCTCCAATGAGGGTCATAGAGGCAATCTCATTGGCTCTTCTTCTTTCCTTATCAACAATTACCATGTCGCAACCCAATGCCTTGGCATAAGTTCTAGCTCTTGCGCTTGAACCTATATCTGGAGAGGCAATCATAAGGTTATGGTTATTGATGCTCAACTTTTGCATATAAGGCAAAAAGATAACTGAGGAATCTAAGTGATCTACCGGTATTTCGAAAAAACCTTGAATCTGAGGCGCATGTAAATCCATAGTAATTACTCTGCTTGCCCCAACCGAGGTTAAAATATCGGCTACTACTTTTGAACCAATGGAAACGCGTGGTTTGTCTTTTCTGTCTTGACGCGCCATGCCAAAATAAGGAATAACGGCAGTAATGTAATGAGCAGAAGCGCGTTTGGCGGCATCTATCATCAATAACATTTCCATTAAATTATCGCTGTTGGCAAAGGTGCTTTGAACCAAAAATACGTCGCAACCACGCACCGACTCATTAAAATTAGGCTGAAATTCTCCATCACTGAAGCGTGCAATGCTGCAATCGCCAAGTGATAGGCCATAAGATTTTGCAACCTTTTCGGCAAGGTACTTTGAATTGGTACCCGAGAATATTTTTACCTCGTTTTTTAGATTCATAATAGTAAAAAAGCCGCTAAAAATGCGGCTTTCTTAGCTTTTTGTTGACCGACTAGGGCTCGAACCTAGACTCCTCTGAACCAAAATCAGATGTGTTGCCAGTTACACCATCGGTCAATTTGTGGGAGCGCAAAGGTATAGTTTTTTCAAAAAAAGCAAAGGCTTTCTCCATTTTTTTTGAAAATGACGGCTACCTGTGCAAAAGTAGCTGATAGTAAGCCTACTTACTGTTGGATATTTGCAACATGCAGGGTGCTTATTGTGTAGCTTTAATTTTTACGCGACAGTCTTACAGATATAAGGCTTATGCGCTGCAATATACACAGGCCTTGCTAGCCATGCAAAAAATGGTGGTGGTATTTTCTCCAGATTGGATTGAGCTGCAACAAGAGCTTTTGGTTAAATTTAAGGTACACGCAGATAAAATTAGGTGTTTTCCTTTAAGCGAAATTGAACAAGAGGCAAAATTTCGTTCTATATCTAGTTTAAGTTGGCAATATTTATCCTTACGAAGGCAATTGCATCAGGCGGCGCGTTTGGTTCAAGCCAAAATAGATTTGGTATTTTTTGCCCCAGGCGAAGATTGGATAAGACCCAACTATCCTAAATGGTTGTTGAAAAAGGTATTTCCTTTTAAATTTTCGGTTTTATTAACCAATACACGGGCTTATGCTTTGGGTGCCTTAAAATTAAATGTTGATCCAAGCAAGCGCGACCAAGACTATTTGTTATCTGCCGAAACTTGCGTTGGGGTTTGCACTTTGGATAGGTTCAACACGGAGCCTTTGAGAAGCAGAGTTTACCGAAAAGTGCTGGTTATGCCAGATATTTCTGATTATGACTTGCCCGAGGAAGAATTGAAAATGGGAGTTCAAATTAGAAAAATGGCCCGTGGTAGAATGATTGTTGGGGCTGTTTTGTTGGAAAGAGAAAACCCGGAAAATTTTTTAAAACTAGCCTTGGCCGCACCTTTTGAACAGTACTTTTTTGTTTGCGTGGGAGATTTTTCAAATGGTTTGTTAAGCACAAACTGCAAAGAAATGATGCACCAGTTATTGATATCGGGTAGAGATAATTTTTACTTTATGCTGGAAGGGGAGAGCGATAGCAAAACCATTAATAGTTTGGTGCGCGGATTTGATATTTGTTATGTAAATGATGGAGATAGCCATTTACCCCATCCTATTTTAAGCAAAGCCGCTTGGTTTAAAAAGCCTGTAATAGGTTCTAAAGACGAAACCGTAGGTAAATTATTGCAAACCTTTAAAACAGGCATTGCGGTAAATGGCAATTTAAGAGAAAGTATAGATGCCCTGCAGTTACTCCGTTTACAAATGCCCTTTGAGCAAAACTTTGACATGAGTCGTTTTAAAAACTACGCCAAATTGCAAAGCCAGGATGCACTGAGACAATCCTTTGAGGAGCTGTTGTGGTTTTAGGTGGGGTGAATGTTAAGTAATTCATAAGAGCTTGTTTTCAAGAGGCATTTTTTTATATTTGTTTTTGTGATTTTATGAAAACAGTTAAACCTAAACTTCTTTTAGTTCTTGCATTATTTTTTTTGAATGGGATGGTGAAGGTTGGCAAAGCTTAACAAATTATAATGGTAGTTTGATTTCAACAAAAACATTTTCAAGTTTTATGACACTTGATACCTGTTTGGAGCTGAAATTTCTATAGGAGCTGGATGGCAAACCAATCCATTTTATTTCAATGGTGTTATAATATTAACTGCACAAACTAGGTTTCCAGTTGGTGCCCAATATCGCTGGCAAATAAAGAGTGGTTTAGATTTTATTGATATTTTGCCAAGTTCTAACTACAGTGGTATTAATAATGCAAGTCTTATGCTATTAAACACTCCAATGGCATTTAATAATAATATTTATAGGTGCATAATTACTCCAAGTAATACCTGTTCTGACACTACTCGTCATTCGGTTGTAAAAGTTAATTTGCCAGGTTCTTTGCTCGAAAATAACAAAATTGAATTGATAAATGTGTACCCTAATCCAAATGATGGGCTTTTTCTTGTTCATTTTCCTAAACCAATAGACGGAGATTTGGCGGTAAATATTTTTGATTACAAAGGGGTTTTGGCCGAAAAGT
>JBIKKC010000106.1:0-7794 GCA_044360615.1 Bacteroidia bacterium
AGTGGCTTGCAGGGCAATGAGCATAAATTTATAAAGCATTTTTCTTCTGGTATGAAGCAACGCTTAAAACTTATTTTAGCGTTGTACAGCGATACGCCATTATTGTTGTTGGATGAGCCATGCACCAATTTAGATGAAAAAGGCACTGCTTGGTACAGAGAAATAATAAAAGCCCAATCGGGTAAACGCACTATCATTATAGCCAGCAACCAAACGCAAGAATATGATTTTTGCACCGAAGTTTTAAATGTTACTTCTTTTAAGCCTTCAGCAATTTAGCAATCTCTTTTGCAGCTTTGTTGGCTGCATCTTCGTTACCAAATAACTCGTTTAATACATCATAATCTTGTAATAAGGTTTTGTGTTTTAAACCTCCTGGTAGAATATATTTTAACTCCTGTAAAATACGCTCTGGACTTAGGTTCTTTTGAATTAATTCTACCACCACCAGTTTATCTAAATTAAGATTTACCAAGGAAGCATATTTAACTTTTACCACCCTTTTTGCAATGGCATAAGTAATTGGATTAGCTGCATAAACACAAACTTGTGGTATACCTAAAATTGCTGTTTCCAAAGAGGCTGTTCCACTGCAAACCACCGCCGCTATAGCATGTTTTAAAATTTGATGCGTTTCTCCAAATACAAGTGATTTTTGTTTATCTAAATAAGGCGCATAAAACTCCATGCTTAACCCAGGTGCACCTGCAATTACAAATTGATACTCTGGATAATGATTGGCGGCAGATAGCATAATTGGTAACATTATTTTTACCTCTTGTTTTCTGCTACCAGGTAACAAAGCTATGAGTGGTTTATCTTTATTCAGCTTGTTTTTGGTGTAAAATTCTGGGTCTCTAGCCAGTTGTTTTAATTGCTCTACCAAAGGGTTTCCAACATAAACCGACTTCACTTTCCACTTTTTAAAATAGTTGGCTTCAAATGGAAAAATGAGTAGGAGTAAGTCAACATACTTTTCTAGTTTTTTACCTCTTGCCTCGTTCCATGCCCAAATTTTTGGCGCAATATAATAACAGGTTTTAATGCCATTTTCTTTGCCAAATTTGGCCATACGCATATTAAAACCTGGGTAATCTACCAAGATTAACACATCGGGTTTAAAGTTAAGAATATGGGATTTGCAGCGGTTAATATTGCCTTTAATTTCTCTAATTTTAAGAAGCACTTCCAAAAATCCCATGATGGCAATGTCTTTGTAATGTTGCTTTAAACCGGGTGCAATTTCGGCCATAGCATCACCTCCCCAATATTCAAATTCTGCACTAGGGTCGTTATTTAAAATACCTCGCATCAATTGTGATGCAAGCAAATCTCCACTAGCTTCTCCTGCAATTAAAAAATATCTCATAGTTCAAAAAAAGAAACGGTACTTCCCACCCAAGTTAAATCTTTATTATAGCGCACCCCAATCATTTTACCTCTGCTCATTCTGCTTAATGAAATGGCTAAGGTTGGATTTTCATCCCCATCTGGCCATAAGTACATCATACGTATTTCACATTTAACGCCACCCTCTGGCGTTTGAACGGCTTCTGCATAACTTACCTTCTTTTGCAAAATCCAGTTTTCTGGGTCTTTAATTTTAAGAATATCTTCTTTGTTAACATCTATAACTACACCCATGCCAGAGAAGCTAAATAAAGGTTTTAATACATAATCTTCTAGGTTGGCAGGGATTTCTTTAAGCTGATTTACAAATTGTGTTTTGGGCACAAAAGCATGCTCAAAAAATGGCATGGTATATTTACTAATTCTATAAAACCAATTTGGGTGGGCTACCCATGCTACATCAAGCTCTCCAAATAAATTTATGTTGTAGGTAAAATCAGGGTTGGCTTCTAAATCATCAAAAATTAAGCGGTTATAAATGCGTTTTACTTGCACCTGTTCCCCTTCTTTAAAATAGTAAAGTTTATTTCCTTCTTGAACCAAATCGCTAAGGCAAACCATATCTATTCCTAAATGCTCTTGCGTTAAATAAAAATCTACCCTTGTTTTTTGTTCTTTAGGATTTAATTCCATAAGAATTACATGCTTTGGATCTTCATTTCCAAGTATGGTTTTTCTTAAAAGTGCAATATAACTTTCTTGGTTCAAGCCGCTTAAAAAATGACTAAAACCTGGAGGTATGTTAAAGTGCTCGCGGTAGGTATTACCCAATAACTCCATCCAACAATACATGCTTGCAAAGCCTTGCAGTTCTATAAGCTGTGGCTCTAATTCTCCATCTTTTCCTTGGCATATACCAAAATCTATACAGATAAAATGAGGATGCTCATTTTCCTTTTTTACAGTATATTTTTCTGGAATGCTTGCTTGGGTAAGTTCTTTAAAATTAGAATCCTTAATTACCTTTAACATTTCATTACATGCGGCAATTAATTTATCTCTTAAATAAGCAGGTATAAAAAGGGGTGTTTCAGATATTCTAAAATCAATTTTATGGTGGCACCTTTCCTGAATACTTTCTACAAAATTAGTATACTTAGCTTCTGTAATGGCCGCATTATAGGCTTGTCTCAGCTGTGGTATCATGTTAATTGCACTTCTTTAAATTTTAAATGAAAGGCTTCGTCTAAAAAAATAGGAATCATTTTAGCCTGGGTTAATCTAATTTTATCTGGGTCGCGCAAATGTGCTAACATGTCTTCATATTTTTCTAAACCATAATTTGCTATCACCACTTTCTTTTTTTCTTCGCTTACCAAATAGTGATACATCCCATCGGCATCGGCCTCTGGGTGAAATTGTGTCCCAAAGATTTCGGGTGTAAATTGAATGGCCATAGTGGCGCGCTCGTAAGGTAAATGAGGTCTTTCTTTTTCTATGGCCAAAATTTTAGCCCCCATAACAGCCATAGCCTCTGCATCTGGTTTAATTACTTGCCATTTTCTAGAATCTACCGCATAAAATGGATCGGGTAATTTGCCTGTATATTTATTGTGTTTGCCAGAATGAGTAGGATGCATGGGGAAAATACCAAAACTTTCACTTTGCCTCTGGCTTACCGTTGCTAATTTAAAATGGTGACACATCAACTGAAAACTATGGCAAATTAAAAATACATATTTCTTAAAGGCAAAGTTTTCGTTATGGAGTATAATAGAATGAATTAATTTTATCCAATCATCTTCCCAACCTTCAATTGCTATTGGACTTCCTGGTCCTCCACTACTAATATATACATCATAATCTAGATTTGGAACCTCGCCTTTTCCTCTGATGTCATAAACATTTTTTCTAATGCTAATGCCATGCGCTTTAGCATAATCATCTAATATCTCATGAATATTGCGCATACCTTGGTTAGGCTCGCCTTTATACATGTCTAAAATAGCTACTTTTAACATCTTAAAATCCTTGCATTGTGGAGTCTGTAATAAAATCTACCAACTCAATCATGTTTTTATTTTCGTAAAAAACTTTTAACTGTCTATCAGCTCCGGTTCCTTGCTCCATCATTTTTGTAATGTAGTTAATATCGTCTCTCGAACCTAAGTCATCCACTACATCATCAATAAAATCTAATAGTTCAAGTATCAATTCCTTAGTTGGAACTTCCGATTGTTTTCCAAAATCTATGAGTGTTCCATCTAATCCGTAGCGCGATGCACGCCATTTATTTTCGGCAATTAAGGCTCTTCTATAATGAATAAACTCTAAGTTTTGTTGTTTCAATTTACAAAGCTTGGCGCATAAGGCTTGGAAAACAGCAGCAATGGCTAGCGTTTCATCTAACAGCATCGGTATGTCACAAATCCTAAATTCTACGGTATCAAAAACAGGATGGACGCGTAAATCCCACCAAATTTTTTTGGCATTGTCTATACAACCTGTTTTAACCAATAGTTTAACGTAGTTGTCGTATTCTTCCCACGATTCAAAATAATCTGGGATACCCGTTCTAGGAAACTTATCAAAAACCTTGGTTCTAAAACTTTTAAAGCCAGTATCTCTTCCTTCCCAAAAAGGAGAATTAGTAGATAAGGCGTACACATGAGGCAGAAAGTAGCGCATGGAATTAGCAATGTGTAAAGCCAATTGTTTATTAGGCATACCAACGTGCACATGTAAGCCAAAAATAAGATTAGAACGCGCTGCTTCTTGCATCTCTTTTACAATTTGGTGGTAACGCGGATTATCTGTTATCAATTGGGTTGTCCAATTGCTAAAAGGATGCGTACCACTTGCGCCAATTTTAAAGCCCAAATCGCCAGCTACCCTATTGATTGTAGTTCTTAAGTTGGCCAAATCTTTACGCGCTTCAGTGGTGCTTTTGCAAATACCTGTGCCAGCTTCAACCACCGCTTGATGCATTTCAGCCTTTACCTGATCTTCTGGTAATATCTTTTCCGCTGCTGCTACAATTTTTTGATCATGCGGCGCTAGTTCCCTGGTTTCAGGATTAATTACCATGTATTCTTCCTCTATACCAATAGTAAATTGAGTTGGCTTCATGTGTTTAATTTTAAAGTGAACTATTTAGCCTTGGCTGCCTTTTTTGCTGCTGCCTTTTTTGGTGCTGCCTTTTGCGCAGTTGGTTTAGTAGATTTTACAGAAGTCCTTGCTACTATATTATTTTCTGATTCAACTACGGCTCCTTTAATATAATTTCCCCAAGTTAAATTGTCTTTTCCTGCTTTTTGACTTTTCGCTTTTTCTATAGCATAGGTGGCGGTGGTTTTTACAACCCAGTTAAAGTTATCATCTCCAACTGCTTTTCTATCTGCATCTGGTGCTGGATTACAAAAATCTATCGCATAAGGAACGCCATTTCTTACCGCAAATTCAACCGTGTTAAAATCATATCCTAAACCTCTGCAAAGTGTTAATGTATATGCTTCTATTAGGTTTAACATAGCTTCGCTTGAAGGTGGTGTGTCTACTTGGTAGCGCAAGTGTGGCTCGTGGTGAGGCGCATAAGGCATGATGCGCACATATTTGCCACCGATGCAATATACACGATAGTATTCTTCATACTTTATCTCTTCTTGCAGTAACATTACCAATTGCCCTGTCTCTCTATGTTTTTCGTAAAAATCTTCAGGACTTGTTACTCTATAAACACTTTTCCAGCCACCACCAGCATGCGGCTTCATATATGCAGGGAAGCCAATTTCTGCAAACATGGTTTCCCAATCTAAGGGCATCACCATATTTCTAAAACTGTTTTCGCTAGTATCTGTAGGTCTTTCATTACTTGGTAATAAATATGTTTTTGGCACAGGAACACCAAGCTTAACAGCAAGACAATTGTTAAAAAACTTCTCATCGGCACTCCACCAAAATGGATTATTTACAATTGTAGTTCCCATAAGCGCTGCATTTTTTAAGTAAGCACGGTAAAAGGGTACATCATGACTAATTCTATCAAAGATTACGGCATAGCCAGAATCGGAGGCCTGAGAAAGCTTGTCAATTTTAATGAACTCCGCTACAATATCTTTTTCTCCTCTGCTGTTAATTTCATCTACAAAGGCTTGTGGAAAGGAGTTTTCCATTCCAAATAAAATCCCGATTTTTTTCATTATAATTTTGTATTAATTGTATTATCGTTGAGCGAGGTAAGCTGGAAACATTTCGCGCCAAATAGGCCAATCGTGCCCGCCATTTGGGCGTATGTCTAACCAATGTTCTATTCCTTTTGCGCTTAAAACTTTACTCATATCAAGGGTGGCGTCTTTGCAAAAATCTCCCTCTGCAGTTCCTAAAGCTATTTTCATATCCCATAAACATGGGTTGTTTGCATTAGGCAAATAATCAACTGGATTGTTAAAATAAACATTGTCGTCATAATAACCCTCTACACGTTTTCTAATATCAAAGGCTGCTCCCATGGCAAATAAATGACTCACATCTTCTGGGTGTTTAAACGCATAGTTGGCGGCATGGTAGCCTCCAAAACTGCAACCCGCTACACCAATTCTACTAAACCCAGAATCCTTCTTAATTTCTGGTACCAATTCTTCGTGTAACATTCTATCGTAACATACATGGTTGTAAGCGCGCACAGAGGGGTGAACAGAGCTATTATACCAACTTATTTCATCTATACCATCTGGACAATAAATTTTTACAAAGCCATTGTCAATAAACCAAGCAGCAGCCTCAATAAGTTTAAAGTCTCTATTTTCATTGTGCTTTCCCATCGAGGTTGGAAACACAATAATGGGTAAGCCGGTTTCTCCAATTACAAGGGTTTGAATTTCTAAATTGAGGGCAGGGGAATAAAACTTAATCAAGGCCTCTTTCATACTCAAATATTTGATGACAAGTTACCATAAAAAAATTATTTACCAAAGCATGTTCATAATCTTTGATGGCTAAACCCAAAACCTTGCCTTAAACTTGCACTCGATATGTTTAAGGTAAAAAGCGAAACGTTGGTGTTGGAATCGGCTCACCTGAACGAAAAGTTCACATTGGAAATTTTTTATCCTCCTGCTTTTGGGGTAAATAAAGATTATCCATTGCTTTTACTCAATGATGGTCAGGATGCTGCAGGAATAGAATTGGCTAGAATTTTAAGCGATGTATATAAATATAATGTTGCTAAAAACGCAGTGGTGGTGGCCATTCATGCGGTAGATAGAATGCAAACCTATGGTGTAGCTTCTGAATTAGATTATAAAAAAAGAGGTAGTAAAGCAAAGGCCTATACCCATTTTGTGATACACGAATGTCTTCCTTTTATTTTAGCACATACGGGTTTGAAAAGTTTTACAGAGCAGGCCATTGCGGGCTTTAGTTTAGGCGGTTTATCTGCCTTTGATATAGCTTGGCATAACCCTCAAGTATTTTCGAAAGTGATGGCCTGTAGTGCTTCTTTTTGGTGGCGAACCAAAGATTTAAAAGATGGCTATACAGATAAAGATAGAATTATGCATGCCATTGTAAGAAAAACAAAAACCAAACCAGCACTTAAAATTTGGCTTCAATGTGGCACCTTAGATGAGAAAGAAGATAGAAATAACAATGGGGTAATTGATAGCATAGATGATATGTTAGATTTGGTAAGTGAGCTTAAACAAGTAGGTTTTGTAGAGCGTGAAGATTTGGTTCACCACGAAGTAATAGGAGGGCGGCATACTTTAGAAACCTATGGTATGGTTATACCCTATTTTTTAAATTGGGCTTGGCCTAAGCATAGCTAAGGTTTGTGTAGCCTCCATTCAATAGGTTCTATTTCGTGTTGAACCAACCAAGCGTTTGCTTTAGTAAAATGCTCGCAAGTAAAAAAGCCTTTGTGAGCCGAAAGCGGAGAGGGGTGTGGTGCCTTTAAAATCAAATGTTTTTGTGCATCAATAAGTGGTTCTTTACTCTGAGCATAAGCGCCCCATAATAAAAAAACTACATGTTCTTTTTCCTTGCTTATTACCTTAATTACTTCATCAGTAAATTGCTCCCATCCTTGCTTTTGGTGACTCCCAGGTTTGCCTGCTTCTACGGTTAGGGTGGCATTTAACAAAAGCACGCCTTGTTTTGCCCAAGCACTTAAATTGCCCGATGCTGGAATCATAAATCCATTGATGTCTATCATCAAGGCCTTAAAAATATTTAACAAAGATGGCGGATAAGCCACACCTTCATTTACAGAAAAACTTAATCCATGCGCTTGGCCTGGGCCATGGTATGGGTCTTGACCCAATATTACTACCTTAACCTTATCAAAAGGGGTGCAATTAAATGCCTCAAAAATTAAAGGCCCAGGAGGGTAAATCATGGCTTTTTTGGCTAACTCGGCTTTCAAAAAAAGGCTTAGTTTTATAAAGC
>JBIKKC010000107.1:0-7742 GCA_044360615.1 Bacteroidia bacterium
GCACAACCCAGCTACCAAGTAATTGTAACGCTTTACGCCGAAACCGCAGGAGCAGCCCAGGTTAATTTTAATTATTTTACACCCAATGCCTCTTGGGTTCCTGTTTACGAGTTGCAAGCAAACTCTGACAACAATAAAATGCAAGTAAAGTACTTTGCGCAAGTGCAACAAAGCAGCAGTTTAAATTGGAAGGATGTATTTCTTACACTAAGCAGCAGTAACCCTTTAGAAAGAAATATAAAACCTAATTTAAGCACTTGGTATATTAGTTTTGTGCAATACCGCCAATTGCAGCAGAAAAAACATTTAAGCAAAAATATATCTGCCTTAAAAATAGCATCCAACGCATATGCGCCCTCACAAACAGAAGATGTTAAAGCCATGGAGGATTTATCTGAGGCCAAAGAAATGAGTGAGTATGTAAACATTAGTGAAAATTTAATTCGCACCTCTTACGAGATCAAATTAAAATACAATATAGAAACAGGTGGAAAAAGTCATAGAGTTATGGTGAAACAAGACGACATAGCTATGAGTTTGCAATTTGCTGCGGTACCTAAACTAAGCGCAGATGCTTATCTGTTGGCAAAAGTAAGTGGCTGGGAGGACCTCAATTTATTGCCAGGCGCCGCTAGAGTGTTTTTTGACAATGGTTATATCGGAGAAAGTTTCATCAACCCCCAATCAGAGTCGGACACCCTCGACTTTAACTTAGGAAACGATAAATCATTGGTGGTTCAAAGAAGAAAAATAAAGGAAAAATCTAAAACCAAAATTCTTGAAAACGACAAGGTAGAAATTCGCACCTATGAAATCTTAGTAAGAAATACTAAAAATCAATCGGTATGGATGAACCTAGAAGATCAGATTCCGGTGGTTACAGGAACACAAGAAATAAAGGTAAACCTTTTAGAAAGCGATGGAGCAGTTTTAGATGAGGTAACTGGACTATTAACTTGGAAGTTAAAAATTGCTTCTAAAGAAACTAAAAAAGTACGCTTTACTTATGAGGTTAGGTATCCGAAAGACAAATTGATAAGTGGATTATAGACATAATGTTATTGGCATGATGCTAAAAAACGGAAATTTTGGCGCTAAAAAGTTATAATTTACTATTTTGCACGCTCTCATTAAAAATTAACATGAAAGTAATTATAAGTTTATTTGTCTGCATTTTATTATTTCTTAATTCAATAATAGCGCAAAACCCTGGCGATACCATTAAGGTAAAAACCTTTCATTATGGCAGTAATAACCGAGATACCGTTGCTAACTTTCCTTCCGGAAATTTAACCTATGAAAAGATTATCATGGCCTATAACATGCGTTGCAAAAACGGATTGGTTTCTACTGGTGATAACAGAAATCTTGGCTGTGGCGAATGGGATTACTCGTGCAATACTTATATAGCAGATTCTAGCAAAGTAGAATTGGTGTTAAGTACCCAAGCCAATTATGTTATTTCTAACTTCACTGGCAATGTGTTTCCTTACACGTCAAAACCGGTATACGACTATTACCGCTACAGCTTTCAGAAATTAAAGTTAGATTCTATAAGTGTAGACTCTCAATTTGCTATTAATACAGGAACCGCAAGTTTAGTAAATGGCTTAAACACCAATCAAAACTCGGGTAAATCTCAATTTCTTTATTTAGCCTCAGAGTTATCTAATAGTGGCTTAAGTGCAGGTCTTTTACAAAGTATATTACTTAAAGTAAAAAACGCAGGCGGCAAAGCAAGCTTCTTTAAAGTACGCATTAAACACACTACAGCTAGCCAACTAATGCCAGGAATGGCCGATACATCTGCTTTTACAGAAGTATATTTGGGGGATTATGTATTTGTTAATGGAGAAAATAGAATTTTGTTTAACACACCCTTTAGCTGGAATGGTAGCGAAAATTTACTAGTAGAGTTTTCTTTTACAAACAGTGCAAAAGGAAGCAACCCTATTATTTTAGAGGCAAAGTCGGAATCTAACATTATGGGTATTTATGTCAATAATAATTACGCTGTAGACTTAAGCAATAATGGCCATGTAATTATTGATACTAATTTATTTTATACCATTAATAACGAAATAACTATCGCTTTTTGGGCCTTTGGAGATGCCTCTAAAATGCCCCAAACCAATAGCATCTTGTATGGCACAGATAACAATATTAATAACAGACAATTAAATATTCACCTTCCGCATAGCAGCAATAATGTTTACTTTGATTGTGGATTTGCGGCAGGGGGATATGATAGAATAAACAAGATTGCGACCTCACAGGAGCAAGGTGGCCAATGGAACCATTGGACATTTACTAAAAATGCAAGTTCAGGAACGATGAAGATATTCCTCAATGGGCAATTGTGGCTATCTGGAACTGCCAAAACTAAAGCAATTAAAATTATGCGTTTGGTATTAGGTAAAGACATTAATCTAAATAGTAACTTTAAAGGAAAGGTAAATAAATTAGCTATCTGGAATAAAGAATTACCAGATTCTTTCATAGTAGCTGTAATGAACCAAGCCATTGAAACCTTAACGCCATTTGCTACTAATCTTATCTCCTACTACCCAATGAGTGAAGGTAGCGGTAAGAACATTATCGAATTTAATAGCCAGAAAATTAGCCAAGGTACAAACCTTAATTGGAGCTTTGAGCGCGGAGAAAACTTGATAAGAAACTTTTATGGACTTGATATTCGCCCAAGTATTAGCTTTACGCGAGGTATCTATTATACAACTCCTCAAACTGCAATGAGCACCGATTCGGTTCAAAGAATTACTAACATTATTCAGAATTATAGCATTACCTCTAAGGCAGGAGTTACGCCAATGCAAAACGATATTGTTAATTTGGTAAGCACAACCGATAGTCTATTTCTAGCCTCAAATAGTTATGTTTACGATGGCAATAGTGGTGCAAAAACACCAATAGATTCTATTACAAATGCAGCAGAAGGAAGTTATACCATTAGCAATTTAAATTACTTTAGAAGATTCCCTTGGTTCAACGAAATTATGTCGTTTGTTACCCCTTATGGTATTGGCCTGAACCTAGGCATGAATGGCAGAACATGGTACTTTGACGTTACCGATTTTGCACCAATTTTGAAAGATAAAAAGCGTATTTTAATGACCCTTGGCGGACAAAACCAAGAGCAAAACGATGTTGAATTTTGGTTTATAGTAGGCACGCCCGTTAGAAATGTAATTGATTTTAATCAAGTGTACCAAGGTGCGCCAAGAGGCGGAAATGCACCCTTAACACAAATAAACAGTGGTGCAAGATTCCCAATGGTTAAAGCTTTAGCTGCAGCTAATGCCACATCGTTTAAGTTTAGATCAATTATTACAGGCCATGGTGCAGAAGGAGAATTTGAAGCAAACGGTGGCCAAGTAGAGCATTACCTAAACTTTAATAACAATGCCAAAAAATTAAATTGGGTTATCTCAAAAGAATGTGCTTTCAATCCTATATTTCCTCAAGGAGGAACTTGGGTGTATGATAGGCAAGGTTGGTGCCCAGGAGAAAGCTCTTTAGTTAAAGAATGGGATATTACAGACGTTGTTAAAGCTGGCGATTCTATTAGCATTGATTATGATGCCTCTAATCCTCCTAATGCAAGCGGCTCCTACAATTATATTGTTGCCCATCAATTGGTAAGTTATGGCAATTTAAACCATAACCTAGATGCCAGAATCATAGAAATTGTGCATCCAACAGACAATGTATTGTACGCGCGCAAAAATCCATATTGCTCGCAGCCTAAAGTGGTAGTGCAGAATTCTGGTAAACAAACTATTCAAAACATACAATTTAGCTATTGGATTAACAATGCAGAAAAACAAAGCTTCACTTGGTATGGAAATTTGGCCTCTTTGCAAACAGACACAATTACATTACCTATTCAAGCTTTGTACAACAGTGGTATGCAAACAACTGGAAATCGCTTTAATGTAAATTTGGTTCAAACCAATAACAAAGCAGATGATTACGCCTTAAACAATACGTATAGTACAGGATTTGTTAGACCTGAAATAATACCATCTGTTTTTACTTTAGAATTTAGAACCAACAACAGAGCTACAGAAAATGGTTATAAGTTATATGATGCTTGGGATAATTTAATTGACTCCAAAGACTTTACGGAAGCAAATACCACCTTTACTAAGGCCTACAACTTAGGCGGATGCTATAAGTTAGTTGTAACAGATAGTGGTCACGATGGTGTACAATGGTGGGCTAACTCTGGCCAAGGTACTGGCTTTATTAGATTAAAAAGAGCCAATAATCAAATTCTAAAAACTTTTCAACCAGATTTTGGTGGAGGGTTTGAGTATTATTTTACCACCAATTGGGCCTTAGGAAAAGAAGAACTTAGTCTTGATAATACTGTATTGGTTTACCCTAACCCGGCTAAAGATATTCTTGTTATAAGTGGAATCAATTTAGAAAATGCCAAAGTGAGTTTGGTGAATATGATGGGTCAGACTTTATTAGAAACACACTTTACCCATAGTAATGATTTACAAATACCAATGCTTGATATGCCAGAAGGTATCTATTTAGTAGTTGTTTCGAACGGCGATGAAAGTGTTGTTAGAAAAATAGTTAAACAGTAGAACCAAATTTAAGCGTTCGTGTGCTTTAAAAAGTAGGGAACCTCTACATTACTTTCTTGTTCTTGTTGCAACCAATAAGCGGCACTTACAATATCGCCTTTATGGGTGCGTAAAATTCTACCATAAATGGCATTGGTTGGATTAAACATTAAATCTGTTACACCTAAAGTGTAATGTTCTGGTGTAGCAGCAGGTGCGCACACTACAGTGTACCCATTACCATTTAGCAAGGCTGTTAAAAATTTAACTCTCTCTTCTGAGATGCCTTTCTCTACTATTGAACATCTTGTTCCACCTAATTCTTCAACAGTATGGTTTTGATTTAATGCCATGGTACAATTTTATTAAAAAACTTCAGTAAAACTAGCTAGGTATTCATAAATGGGTCCATAAAGGCCAATTAATAATATGCCCACTAAACATATAATTAGTGCAATTTTGGTGATAGGTGCGAGACTAATTGCAAGGATAGGAGTTTCATTATTCTCCATAAAAATATTTTTAACTACCCTCAAATAGTAATAAAATGAAACAACCATGTTTAATGCAGCAAAGGCAATTAAGAGATAATAACCTTTAGAGGCGGCAGCCAACAAGAGAAAAAACTTACCAAAAAAGCCTGCAGTTGGAGGCACTCCTGCCAAAGAAAATAGTGCAATGGCTAAGGTCCAGCTTAAAAATTTATTCTCTTGGTAAAAGCCTTTGTAATCGCTGATGTTTTCTTTACCCGTATAATCACTTATAACACCTACAACGCCAAATGCTGCTAAATTAGATACAAGATAAACCAACATAAAATAAATAACAGCAGTTTGCGAAAGCGTTGCAGAACCTATAAGAGCAAATAGAATATATCCCACTTGAGCAATAGAAGAAAAAGCTAAAAAGCGTTTGATATTCTCTTGGCGCATGGCAAATAAATTACCAATCAACACCGTAACAACAGAAACAACTGCCAAACTTAAAACATAGGTAGCTTCAAGATTATGAAACACCTTATGCAATACTTGTATAAACACAAAGGCAATGGCCGACTTAGATACTACAGATAAAAAGGCAGTAACAGCAACAGGCGAACCTTCATACACATCGGCTGTCCATAAATGAAAAGGCACCACACTCATCTTAAAGGCGAAACCAGAAAAGAGCAATACAAAAGCAAATTGACTAAGCATATTTACTTCTAAATTTTGGGCAATTGCTGCATAATGTAAACTCCCACACAGACCATAAATAAAAGAGACACCCATTAATAAAATAGCACTAGAAAAGGCCGAAGAAAGAATCAATTTTATGGCAGCTTCAGCAGATTTTCTTTTATCTAGTTGAAAGTTAGCTGCGGCAGCCAAAGGTATAGTTGCCAACTCTAAACCTAAATAAAAGAAAAGTAAATTGGCACTAGATAACATAAAGCACATTCCTAATAAAGAGGAGAGCAACAAGAGATAGAACTCTAACAAATTTTTATGCTGCTTGAGCCAATTAAAAGATAAAGCAGAAACCAATAGCAAGCCAAAACTCAAAATCGACTTTTGCAATTGAATAAGGGCATTACTCTGAAACATATCATTAAAAAGCAGCGCATCAGTTGGTTCAAACAGAAAAAAAAGAGAACTACCCAATAATAAAGTATTTACCAAATGGATAAGCGTGCTTGGTTTTACGCCATTGCTGCCAACAAAAATAAATAGCAGCATAAAAATACTAAAGCTTATGATAAGCTCATGCTTAAAGGCAAATAGGCTTTCTACTCCAATCATAATGATTTATGGTTAAGAATTTTCTCCATTAAATTGCTTGCACTTGGCGAGAGAATATCAGTTACTAAAAAAGGGGCCATCCCTATGAGAACTATAGCTGAGAGTAAAATAATGGCTGCCAACTTTTCATTCCAACTCGCATCAGAAACTTCTAAAAAATGCTTATTTTTTATTTCACCCATCACACTGCTGCCTGCTGCTCTTAAAATATAAACTGCCGTTACCACAATAGAAGCACAAGCAAGTATGGTAGCCAATCTATACCAAACATTAGGGTTTTGCCAAGCCCCAACAAAGATGGTCATTTCTGAAACAAAGCCACTAAAACCAGGCAAGCCCAAAGAACATAAACCTGCAATAATAAATAAGGCAGATATAAACGGCATTACTTTTAACAAGCCTCCCAATTGCGCTACCAAGCGCGTATGGGTGCGTTGGTACATCATACCTATTGCGGCGAAAAATAAGGCTGTCATTAACCCATGCGATACCATTTGCATAACCGCACCAACTATAGCAGTTTCATTTAACATGCCAATTCCTAATATTACAAAACCACAATGACTTATAGATGAATAGGCATTGATATACTTTAAATCTATTTGCATTAAAGTAGCAAAGGCGCCATAAATAATAGCTATGGTAGCTAATAAAATAATGATTGGTGCATAATAAGCTGCAGCATCTGGCATTAAGTAAGTGGCAACGCGTAAACAACCATAACCACCTAACTTCATAGAAATACCTGCTAAAAACATTGATGCTGCGGTGGGCGCAGATGAATGTCCATCGGGCACCCAAGTATGAAACGGAAACAAAGCCGTAAACACACCAAAGCCCACAAATAAGAAAGGGAAAAAGAAAAGCTGTGCCGACACAGATATTGGATACTGCACCATTTGTAACATATCAAAAGTTCTTGCGCCAACCTGACTAGAAAAGTAATACAAGCCAAATAATCCTATGGCAATAAAAGCCGAACCACCCATTAACATTAAAGCTAACTTCATAGCACTTTTTTCTTTTGCACCACTTCCCCAGATGCCAATGAGTAAAAACTTAGGAATAACAGCCACCTCTAAAAAGAAAAACAATGTAAAAAGGTCTAAAGAAATAAAGAAACCATAGGCTCCCAAACTAAGCAGCAACAACAAGAAATAAAACTCTTTGTGCAATTGTTCCATGGTAAAAGAAACCAGTATTCCTGCCATTACTACGAGAGAAGTAAGTAAAATCATGGCCAACGAAATACCATCTATGCCTATGTGAAAATTTATTCCAAGTGAAGGAAACCAAGCAAAACTTTGTTCAAAAAAAATGAAAGCAGTGGTTAGTGTTTCTTTAGCAATTAAGTATTGCACCA
>JBIKKC010000108.1:0-7709 GCA_044360615.1 Bacteroidia bacterium
CTCCATGCGCTCCACTTCTATAGAGTAAAATCCAAACTCTACTACTACCCTTCCTTCTATGCGGTAAACGCCTCTTCCTGCAAAAGGGTACTGCTTTAAAGAGGCAGAGAAATGCGTGGTATCAAAAAAGTTATTCTCTACATCATAAAAAGTACCAAAGGCCATCATGTCGCCACGCGAAGTTTTTACACCTTTAGTAGTTACATAGTTACCCAAGATGCAAATGTGTTGGTGAAGGTAGTGCGGAAGTTGTTGGGCTGTAGTTGGGGCAAGATGCTCCCCACTCTTAGCAGACCCAGCTTCGTCTAGCAACTCAAAGTCGGTCATGCTCACCGGAAACCCCAACAGCTCTATTTCGTCGTAGGCATCTTCGATGTTATTGTGTACAAGACTTGGTAAGACATATTCTTTGTGTGGGCGTTCAAACAAAATAGCTTGCATGGCATCTTGTATAAGCACAGGTGCTTTTTTTAGGCCCATATGCGCCTGCCACATCAATTGTTTTTTGCCTAAACCTACAAAGCCAAAAGCACCTGCTTTAATGAGTAGTTTAACTTGTATCACACTTACAGGCACTCGTTCCATAAAGTCTGGCAAGTCGCGAAAGGCGCCGTTATAAGACCGTTCTTTTAGAATGGCTTCTAGGGTATTTTGCTCCAAACTTTCTATCAGCGCAAGGCCTAAATACACGTCGTTACCTTTTATATTGGTAAGCGCATCCGATTCGTTTACGCAGGGCAAATGTAGGTTCACGCCGGTTTTGCGTAATTCTGTTACATATACCCAGGTTTTGTAAAAGCCACCAAAATTATTAATTACAGCTACCATAAACTCTTTAGGGTAATAGGTTTTAAGAAACAAGCTTTGAAAGCTTTCTACGGCAAAGGAGGCAGAGTGTGCCTTACTAAAAGAATAACCCGCAAAGCTCTCTACTTGTCGCCATACTTCTTTGCTAATTTCTTCTGGGTGGTCGTTTGCTTTGCAGCCTGCAAAAAATTTATCTACAATGCGCTGAAACTCGGCCTTCGATCTAAACTTGCCGCTCATGGCCCTGCGCAACACATCGGCATCTGCCAAATCTAAGCCTGCAAAATGGTGACACACCTTCAACACATCTTCCTGAAAAACCATTACCCCGTATGTTTCTTTGAGTTGTTCTTCCATCACCGGGTGTAAATATTGTATGCTTTGCGGGTTATGAAACCTTTGAATATAGGCCTTCATCATACCCGATTTAGCAACGCCCGGCCTAATAATAGAGCTGGCTGCAACCAAGTGAATGTAGGTGTCGCACTTGAGCTTTTTTAATAAGCCACGCATGCCCGGACTCTCAATATAAAAACAGCCGATGGTATTGGCCTCTTTAAGTTGTTGCTTAATGAGCGGGTCTTTTTTAAAGCTGGCCACATCGTGTACATCTACTTTAACTTGCCTGTTTTTCCATACCAAATCGGCAGCATCTTTAATGTGGCCAATGCCGCGTTGCGAGAGAATATCAAACTTTTCAAAACCAATATCTTCGGAGATGTACATATCCCATTGCACCGTTGGCAAACCTACTGGGGGTAAATCTAATGCAGAGTACCTGTAAATAGGTGCTTCAGAAATTAGCACTCCCCCGGCATGTATAGAGCGGTGGTTAGGAAAATCTTGAATCTTTTCTGCTACATGTAAAATACGCGCAATAATGGGCGAGTTTTTATCTGCCTTGTGCGGATAATCGCTAAGGATATCTATTTCTCTTTTGGGTAAGCCATATACCTTACCTAGTTCTCTAAAAATAGAACTGCTTCTAAAGGTAGACATGGTGCCTAGCAACGCGGTATGTTCTCTGCCATAGCGTTTAAAAATATAATCGTGCACTTGTGGTCGCTCCTTCCAGCTATAATCAATATCAAAATCTGGTGGCGAGGTTCGCTTAGGGTTTAAGAAGCGTTCAAAATATAGGTTTAACTCTATTGGATCAACATCTGTAATTCTTAAACAATACGCCACCACACTATTGGCGCCACTTCCGCGTCCAACGTGGTAAAATCCTTTCGACATAGAGTAGCGAATAATGTCCCACGTAATTAAGAAATAGGCAGAGAAGCCTAAGCGGTCTATAATTTCTAGTTCTTTTTGCACCCTTTGTCGCGCCACAATATGGTTTGAACCATAGCGGTATTCTAGGCCATCCCAAGCAAGTTTAGCCAGTAGCTCTTTATCGTCGTAAACCGAAGAAGAGTACACTTTTTTATTTTTATGGGAGTGAAAATCAAAGCTAATTTGGCAACGTTCTAAGAAGCCAAGGGTATTGCTAATAAGGTAATGATGGTGCCTGCAAGCATGAATGATATCGGCCTCTGCAAGCAAGTATTCATCGGCTGCGGCCATGGCATTTGGTTCAAGCCTACTTAATAGCACATTGTTATCTATAGCCCGCAGATGCAGGTGAATGGGATAGCTGCCCGCATCTTTAAAACTAACGGGTTGTTGCAAGATGAGTTTATGTTTAATTTTGCTAAGGTCTTTGCGCACCAAGCGGTTAAGCTCAGACAACCTAACGCCAATGAGCTCATGATCTTGTAATACCCCTGGGTAATTGGCCAAAGGATACACTACAAAACTATGTTGCAAGTGCCGCGCTCGCTCGGTATAAGGCTTTCCGTAGAGGTTAAACTCCGAGAGCATACGGTTAATTTCTTCTATGCCATCGGTACTTTTAGCCACGGCGGTAAACACTAGGTGATTGCCCTCTCTAAACTCTATGCCCGCCAAGGGCTTAATGCCGTTTTGCTCGCAGCATTTTACAAACTCAAAAATACCCGTAGAGCAATTGATATCCGTTAATCCAAGTGTGGTAAGTCCTAGGTTTTTGGCGGCTTGAACCAACTCCTCCACGGAGAAAGTGCCATAGCGTAAACTGTAGTAAGAATGGTTGTTCCAAAGCATTTGTTAATATATTTAACATATTTAAGTGTAATAAATTAACAAAATAAAACCCAACTTGCAATAAAAAATTTAGCACAGAGGTATATAAATTGTAGAACTACCAATTATTGGTATAATTGAAATAAAAATAAAGAACTATGGCAAAGAACACATCTATTTTACTAGGAGATTACTTTGAAAATTTCATCAATCAAAAGGTGAAGTCAGGAAAATTTTCATCGGCAAGTGAAGTTGTAAGAGCTGCCTTAAGAATGTTTGAATATGAAGAAATGAAGAGAAGCGAATTGATCAATGAATTAAAGAAAGGAGAAAGTTCAGGAATCAATACACAATTTAATAGAGAAACATTTCTAAAAGAGCTTTATACTAAACAAGCTGAGAAAAAATGAAGTATACCAAAAACCCAAAAGTAGATAAATATTTAGTAGACGGCTGCATGCGATGCAAGCTAGGTGCTACACCCGCATGTAAAGTAAACAAATGGGTAGAAGTGCTAGAAACCTTGCGCTGGATTATGCTAGATAGTGGTTTAAGCGAAGACTTAAAATGGGGTGTGCCGTGTTATACCCTTAACCAAAAGAATGTAATTATGATTAGTGCTTTTAAAGAATATGCTTGTATTAGTTTTTTAAAAGGGGCTTTGTTGCAAGACACACATCAATTATTGGTGAAGCAAGGCGAACATGGGCAAGCGTGGCGTATTATAAAATACACTGATGCCAAAGCTGTTTTAAAACAAGCCAAAGTGCTTAAGTTATATATAGCAGAAGCCATTGCCATTGAGCAAATGGGAAAGAAAGTGGTATTAGAAAAAAAGCCCGAGCCTATACCCGATGAATTATTACAAGTGTTTGAAGAAGATGCACCCTTAAAAAATGCCTTTAACAGCCTTACACCAGGCAGGCAAAGGGGGTATTTAATTTACTTTTCGCAACCCAAACAGGCTCAAACACGCTTGAGTAGAATAGAGAAATGTCGCGATAAAATTTTAATGGGCGAAGGTTTAAACGACAAATACAGTGGTAAAAAGAAACCAGCATAAGGTATAGACGCTAAATGCCATCAATTTACTATATTTGACACATGCTCACAGAAGAAAATTTAGTGCGCTTTTCGAAGCATTTGTTTTGGGATACCAATCTGCAAGAGATATTGTGCCTTAAAGACCCACTTCCTTTTTTGGTGCAAAGGGTATTAGAATACGGGCATATTAAGGATTGGTTTTATCTTAAAGAATTAATTGGCTTACAAGAAATCACCAAAGTGGCTAAAGGCCTAAAAAACCTTGAATTTAAATCGGCAAAACTAGTTGCCACAGTTTCTAATGAACCCATTGAAAACTTTGCATGTTATACTACGAAACAATTGAACCCGAGCTTCTGGAACTCCTAAATAAGCTGTTAGATATAGAGGAATTTAAAGAACTTCGCTTGGTTGGAGGAACAAGTTTAGCACTTCAATACGGCCATCGTAAATCTGTAGATATTGACTATTTTGCAGATGCCGAGCAAAATCCTATGCCAGAAATGCTTAACCCTGTTTCTTGGGCAGATATCCAACACAAAATTGAGCAAGAGGTAAATGCTTATTTGCGTTGAGTTCGCCCTCCCCTTCCAACGGCATCTTTGCCATACCAAAACTTAATGGTATCTAGGGCTTGGTACAATTTAACCAGCTCTTCGCTGTCTTCAAACAAATCTATTTGCTGCGAGCCATGCACTAGGTTACTTACTTTAACGCCAATTAAGCGCACCAGCAAACGCCGGTCATATACTTTGGTTAGCAGTTCTTTTGCTGCGTTCAAAATTACATGATCGTAAGCGGTATACGGTACACGCTTTTGCAAGGTATGGGTTTGAAAATCTGAATACCTAATTTTAACGGTTACCGTGGCACAAAGTTTACTTTGCTTGCGCATATCAAAGCAAATATCTTGTACCATTTTACCCAACATTTGTTGCAGAAATTTCATGTCGGTAGTATCTATCTCAAAGGTTCTTTCTGCGCCAATCGATTTTTGTTCGTGGTAGGGTTCAACCGGCCGGCCATCTATGCCATTGGCTTTCTCCCAAATATTTTTACCATTCTCGCCCATTACCTTGCTAAGCAATTCTTGGGGCATATTGGCCAAGGTTTCAATATACACAATGCCCATATCGCGCAGGGTATGGTAACTTTTCTCTCCTATGCCTGGTATTTTTTTAATAGATAATGGGTATAAGAAGGGTTGAACCAAACCTTGTTGCACCATTTTTTCGCCATTGGGTTTAGCTTCACCGGTAGCTATTTTAGAAACCGTTTTATTTACAGATAAGCCAAAAGATATGGGTAAGCCTGTTTCGGCAATAATGCGTGCACGCAATTGATGCATCCAACGCTGTGTGCCAAAAAATTTATCTAAACCGCTTACATCTATATAATGCTCATCTACCGAAGCCTTTTCTACCAAGGGTGCTGCCTCTTCTATAATTTCTGTAACGGTATGCGAGTAACGACTGTATTTGTCCATATCGCCGCGTATCCAAATGGCTTGCGGACAAAGCCTACGCGCTAACTTGCCAGGCATAGCCGAGTGTACGCCAAAGCGCCGTGCCTCGTAGCTACAACTAGCCACCACTCCCCTGTCAGAAAAACCACCAATGATTACAGGTTTCCCAAATAGGCTGCTGTTCTCTAGCCGCTCTACAGATACAAAGAATGTATCAAGGTCCATATGCGCTACCTGCCTATCTCCCATGTTAATCTAACTAACAATTTTACGTGAGTTAATATAGGTAAAAAATAGATATAGAAAAGTAAAAAACGCTTTCTTGTAAATACGCAGTGCTTACCTATACTCCGTTGTAACGAGTAGTTTTTGGTTTAAATTTATTATCTGATTACTAAGCACTTAATAAAATATTGTTAACCTAATTAACATAATATTGACAATTATTATCACAATAATTAACTTGCGAATATTATGTATTTATCGTCTAACATTAAATTCTTGCGCAAGCGCAAAAATATGAGTCAGGAAGAAATAGCCATTGCCCTAGATTCTAAAAGGTCTGTGCTCAACAGCTATGAAAACAATATAGCCTCCCCGCCTATTGAGATGGCCATGCGCATTTCAGATTATTTTAAAATTAGCTTAGATACTTTGCTAAGAATTGACTTAACCCGTTTACCAGAATACAAAGTAGGTGAATTAGAACGTGGTTTAGAAGATTACATTAAAGGAAAATACCTGCGCATTATTGCTACTACTGTTAATTCTGATAACCGCGATAATATTGAAATGGTTTCTGAAAAAGCTAGTGCTGGTTATACAGCTGGGTATACAGATAGCCAGTTTATTGCTGAACTACCTAATTTTAGTTTACCTTTTTTAGACCATAGAAAGAAGTATAGAAGCTTTCAAATTAGCGGAGACTCCATGCTTCCCATTCAAGATAAAACCTATGTAACCTGCGAGTACGTAGAAGATTGGACAAGCCTTAAAGACGGAGTTTGTTATGTTATTCTAACCAAGGAAGATGGTATAGTGTTTAAACGCGTTTACAATGACATTGTTAAAAACAAGAAGTTGGTTTTGGTTTCAAATAACCCTCTTTTTAAGCCTTATGAAGTTAACATTGAAGAGGTGTTAGAAATTTGGAAGTACGTGATGGATCACAGCAAGACGCTTGAATAGCTGCTTGAAAATTTACTTAACTACTTAATTAACCGCGTAAAATAACTATTGCCGTCTTGGTTTATGCGAATAATGTAGCTGCCCGAGCTTTGGTTTTCGGTGTTAATAGTTATGGAATGGGTACTTGAATACGCTTCTAATACAAGTTCACCAGTAAGGTTAAACAATTCTATTTTAAAAATCGGCTGATTCAATTGTATGCTTACTTGCTCATTAAATGGATTGGGCCAAATCTTCACTTCCATCGATTGGGAGTATGTTAAAACACCAACTGGCGGTGTATAAGTAGTGAGTTTTTTCCAATTGTAAAAAGCATATACTGGCCAATGGTCGGAAACACCCTGACTAAAATTATCTGCATAAGTCCCTGCATTATCAAATACCCTTGCCGAGTTCTTGTAATAAAAAGAATCTAAGATTTTTGCATTTAAAATATGATCGAGCATGGTGCTTGAAAAGGCATAACTAGATTTACCTGCATCTGTAAGTTCTTTACTGGGATACGTGTACTTGGCATCCAAGAAATTTTTAAATGGTGTTTCAGAAGATTGATAGGTTGAAGCATCTAAATCGTCGTTCCAATCGCCAAGAATTACAAACTTCTTATCTTTTAATTCTGTTTCCACATAAGTTTTAAGCAAAGCAGAGGCAGACTTGCGGCGGTTATATGATTCCATGTCTGAGTTAGCCTTTAAATGCAATACAATAAAATATAAAGTATCAACTTTTGTTCCTCCAACTGTTTTTAAACATACTTGCAAGGGTGGTCTTGAAGCAAATACATAATTCTCTGAACTAAGGATATGTTTGGTTTCAAAACCAACAACCTCAAACATATTTTTACGCCAATACAAAGCCATTTTTTGAGAGGCTGAAAAGGTTGAAACATAGGTATTGTATTTACTAGCTAATAGATTGCTCAAGGTATTATATGTACCTACATTGCTAACCTCTTGCAAAGCTACTATGTCAAAATCTGTTCTCTCTATTAAGGCTTTTACATTGTTTAATTGGTATTCTTCGTCATCTGGGCCATTACTGGCATCTCCCAGCCATTCTGTATTCCACGTAGCAATATCTAGCAAAGTGTCATTACCTA
>JBIKKC010000010.1:0-22842 GCA_044360615.1 Bacteroidia bacterium
TGGCTATCATTCAGCAACGAAAAATTAGCGAAAGACCTTTGTTGCCAAGCATATTATTGGTAGTGTTTTTTGGGTTAATTCATGGACTCGGTTTCTCTACTTTACTTAAAGGATTATTATCTAACGGACAGGGAATTGCCATGCCTTTGTTAGCCTTTAACCTTGGTTTGGAACTAGGGCAGTTATTGATAGTAGCAGTTATTTTAGCCCTTATGTGGCTTTTTGAACGCTATTTTCATTTTACCCAGCAACTACAATTAAGATTTTATGGTATTTTAGCAGCCTTTATTTCCCTGAGCATGGCTTGGGTTAGATTAAGTTTATTAATAAATTAATATGAAGAAATTTGTACTACTGATACTATCGCTTTGCACTTTTGGATTTTTAAATGCGCAAAATTTAAAGAATAATCCAAGCTCTAACCATGGTAATAAATTTGAGCAATTGGGAACTATTTTACCAGATGCCAATTCGTATAGGTCGGCTTCTGGTGCGCCCGGACACCAATATTGGCAGCAACAAGCAGATTATAAAATTGATGCATTTTTAGATGAAGCCAACTTGCGATTGCACGGAGAAGAGAAGGTTACCTATTACAATAATTCTCCAGATGTGCTTACTTATTTATGGCTTCAACTCGACGAAAACCAACATAGGCCAGATGCCGAAAGCAATAATTTTGATGGTAGTGAAAAGTCATATCCGTTAACCGTTGGGCAGTTAGATGGATTAGAGTTTAAGAATAATCTACAAGGATATGGCGTAAACATTTTAGAAGTTACAGACACCTTAGGCAAACCTTTAAAATATACCATTAACCAAACAATGATGCGTATAGAACTTAAAACACCTTTAAAATCTAAAGGTAAAGTAAGTTTTAGGGTGAAATGGAATTATAAGATTCCTGAACGTATGAAAATTGGCGGCAGAGGTGGCTATGAGAAATTTGGTTCAGACAGTAATTGTACTTTTACCATTAGCCAATGGTACCCGCGTATGTGTGTGTATAATGATTACCAAGGCTGGAACCATAAGCAGTTTACAGGAAGGGGAGAATTTTCGCTTGTGTTTGGCAATTTTGAAGTAAACATGAAAGTACCTGCAGATCATGTGGTAGGTTCAACTGGCACCTGCAGTAATTATGCAGAAGTGCTTACCAAGGAGCAATTGGCCCGATGGAATATGGCACAAACAGCTACAGAGCCGGTTGAAGTAGTTACCTTAGAAGAGGCCAAGCAAAGAGAATTAAATCCTATAAAAGACAAGTATAAAATTTGGAAATACAAGGCTACCAACGTGCGCGATTTTGCTTGGGGAAGCTCGCGTAAATTTGTGTGGGATGCTATGGCAGAGCCTGTAGAGAAGAACAAGGTAATGTGCATGAGTTATTACCCAAAAGAAGCTTATGGATTATACCGTAAATATTCTACCAAAGTGGTTGCCCATACCATAAAAACCTATAGTAAATATACTATTCCTTATCCCTATCCCGTGGCCATAAGTGTAGAGGCTGCAAATGGAATGGAGTACCCAATGATTTGTTTTAATTATGGTAGAACAGACGATGAAGGCACCTATAGTGCAAGAACTAAATATGGCGTGATTGGTGTTATTATTCATGAAGTGGGACATAATTTCTTTCCTATGATTATAAATAGCGACGAACGTCAATGGAGCTGGATGGATGAGGGTTTAAACACCTTTGTTCAATTTTTAACCGAGCAAGAATTTGATAACAATTATCCTTCCTCGCGCGGGCCGGCTCACAAGATTGTAGATTATATGCGCTTGCCTAAAACACAGCTTGAACCTATTATGACCAATAGTGAAAACATAATTCAATTTGGACCTAATGCCTATGCAAAACCAGCTACAGCTTTAAATATTTTGCGTGAAACGGTTATGGGTAGAGAGTTATTTGATTACGCCTTTAAAGAGTATTGCAGAAGATGGGCTTTTAAACATCCAACGCCAGTAGATTTTTTTAGAACTATTGAAGACGCCTCAGCGGTAGATTTAGATTGGTATTGGCGTGCTTGGTTCTATGATATTGAGCCAGTAGATATTTCTTTGGATAGCGTATTTGCTTTTAGAGCTAACATTCCTAAACAACCCTTGGAGGCCAAAGAAACCCGCAAAGGTTATAGAGAGCCCAATGAATTTATACATGTAAGCAGATTGCGCAATAAACAAAGCGGAATGGTATTTTTAGTAGATAAAGATACCAGCCTAAGAGATTTTTATTACTATTATAAACCAGAAGTAGATACTACTTCTAAAACTGTTAACCGTTACGAAAGTACCACGCCTGTAACAGAAGCAGATTTTGAGCGCTACAAAGACAAGTATTATTATGAATTACACTTTAGCAATAAGGGCGGTTGTGTAATGCCTATTATCATAGAATGGACGTATACCGATGGTAGCAAAGAAGTAGAGTATATAAACGCATATATTTGGCGTAAGAATGAGTTGAAAGTGGTTAAGACATTTGCCAAAGACAAAGAAGTGGTATCGGTTAAATTAGATCCTTATAAAGAGACTGCCGATATCAATGAGAAGAATAATTCTTGGCCTCAAACCATAGTGCCTAGCAATTTTGAGTTGTTTAAGGCAAAAACCTTAGGTCGCGGGCAATATGATGACGAAAATCCTATGCGCAAAGCGATGAAAAAGAATTAGCCCCAAAATCAGGTATTTTCATTAGCTTCAGGATCAGTAATGAGCATCAGCAAATCTGGATTAATTGACGATAGGAATTGAAACGAAAAGCTATTATATCCCATTTCCGAAATTCCCTCATTCGCCTTTTCGTTTGTATCTTCTTGATGAGTTTCTTGCTTATGGATGGCTTTAGAATGGGATGTTTTTGTGATACTTTTCATATTTTGGAGTGTTTTAATAGGTAGAATAAAAGTAATACGATTTTGAATAAAATGAAATGCTTACTTTAATTTTTCCGTTGAAATGGGATGTATAAAAGTTGTCAATCCTTTTATTCCGCAGCTTGAATAGCCAAAATGCAGTTCAAATAGTTTAATTTGATTAAAATGACTAATCCTACTTATAGGATTTTTTATGTGTTCTCTTTGTTTTGGTTAACTTTGATGAATGAATTCGATTAAAAGATTAGGTTTCATAGCAATTTTGTTGTTGCTTTTTGTAACCTGTAAAAAGAACAATAACAATGCTAACCAAGGAGATTTTTTCCCTCCAGTTTATGTAGATTTTTTTGTTAACCTAAGCTTACCAACTTACTCCGAATTGCAGTTTGTAAATGGTTATGTTATAGAGCCTGGTCAAGGTTATAAAGGACGAGGAATTATTATTTACAATACAGGCTTTGAAGGGGTAGATAAATATGTGGCATTTGATAGGTCGTGCCCTGTAAATGTTGACAGTTCTTGCAGCTATGTTAGCGTAGAAAAATCGGCCTTATTTTATAAGTGTGGCCAATTTAATGGGGCTACTTTTAATGCTTGTTGTGGTTCTAGATTTGCCGCTAATAGTGGTGTACAAGTAGAAGGGCCAGCGCAAAGAGGCTTAAGAAAATATTTTGTTTACGATATGGGTAACCAATTACATGTGGTTGCAGCTCCATAAAATATTGGGCTTTGGAGTCACATCATATTTGTAAAGCCTATGTATTTCTATGGTGTGTTGTATTTTTTGAACCCAAATTAATCCAGCAGAGGAGTAATGATAAGCATTCATTTTAAGCAACCATAATTTGTAATCATTGCTTCCTTTTATTTGTGAATAGAATTTTTTACGACCAATTACGCGGCAAAAGTGTTTGTATGATTCTTCTATACTCGCATAACTTTTATAAACAGATTTATAGGCAATCTTTCTTTCCTCTAAATTATTAGATCCTACTATACCAAAATGATTGTTAAGTAAGCGTGCATTAATACTGCTACCATGCCCAGATTCGATTATAGCTACACCCAAAATTACACTCGTAGGGATACCTGTTTCAATAGCTAATTTTTGGGCAAACGGTGCGTAGGATTTTATATAAGCACTGGCTGTTTCTTGTTGCGCAAAACTTCCTTCTACCGGCATCCAGCAAAACAAAGTAGGTAGTATTGCATACCTAAGTTGTTTCATTATCTTATAGGTTTGTATGATAACCAAGAACTACTAAAGTTAGAGATAATTAAACAACACAAAGATAATCTTAAAGTAATTTAGACAATGCACACAACTTTTACAAGTGTCTGATAATTAGTCCATAAGGCTAAATGTCGCACTCTGAAATTCCTTCAATTCCAGCTAACTTAAACCCTTAATTAACCTATTTTCTAAGATATTTCTAAAGGTTAAATTAATGCGTTGGTCACAACTATTCTTACTTTTAGGAATAGCATGCTGCCAATAATGTTGCATTTCACCTTTCATAAGCAAGAGACTGCCATGTGTTAATAGAAGGTTTAAATTTAGGTTTTTAATAAACTTATGTTTTACCTGAAATTTTCTTGTTTGTCCTAAACTTAATGAAGCTATAATTGGATTAATTCCTAATTCTTTCTCATCATCTGCATGCCAACCCATACTATCATTTTCATTTCTATATAGGTTTAAGAGCACGCTATTAAATTGAGTTGAACCAACTTGTTCTATTCTAGCTTTGAGGGTTAACAATTCTTTTGAAAAGGTTTCTGGTACTAGGTTCAAACCAGAATAAGAATAGTTTGTGCCAGCACTTCCATACCAAGCGGTTAACCTTGGTTGTGCCAGCAGTTTGCCAAACATTTTAATATGATATTGCTTCCACTTAATATTTTGTAACAACCATTCATAAGCGGCATCTGCATCTTTGGTATTTAAAAAGTTTGGCAATAAATAGAGCTCACCATGCTGCGATAGCAAGTTATTGTTAATCATTCTTTATTCTTTAAAATTATCCATGAGGTAGCGCATTACCCCTTTGGTTCTAGTTAAATCTCTTTTGGGCTCTGCAAAGTAATAAAGGTCGTAATCGGTTTCCCAAAAAATATAGCTGCTTTCCTTTTTCTTTACATTTACCTCAATATAAATCCCTTTACTAATCCTACTATAAGGCTTTGCATGGTAAGAGAAGCTTTTGCCCAAATTTATTGGGGCTGAATAAGAGAAACCACTGCTTAATACCGAATCTACTGCAAGGCTAATGTTAAAGTTATACTGTGGATTCTTGGTGGTATAGGTATGTCCATTTTTGATTAACTTTTTTATGCAGGCATCTTTTACTTCTTCTTCAAAATGTTTGGAAAGCAACTGAGGTGTTTTGTTCTCAATAAATAAATTGAAACTTCCTTTTTTAGGATTAGCCTTAACCTTATTAAGGTAGAAGTACTGCTTTTGACAAGTTGTAAGGCTTAAACAAAGCATAAATAAAACAAATATTTTACAAACTCTTTTAATCATTGATTGTACAAATAAAGGCTTATTTAGTTTTCAAGTAAATGTTTTTGTCTAGTATTCAATTTATTTAACTTTTCTTCAATAAACTAGACAACTATTTCTAGCAAAAGGTGTCAGTACTATGAATCAAAAAACAAACAATGAAAAATTTAAAAATTTATGCCGTTGCTTTTGCGATGGCTGCCCTAACAATTACTTCATGTTCTAAAGAAGATGAAAAAAAGCCAACAACAACACCAGCACCTGTTCAAAAAACTATTGCTCAAATTGCAAGTGGTGACACAACATTTTCAATTTTAGTTGCTGCTTTAAACAAAACTAATTTAACCGCTACACTTAATGGTGCAGGCACCTTTACGGTTTTTGCTCCAACCAATAAAGCTTTTAGAGATTTAGGGTTATCTGTTGCAGCTATAAATGCTATTTCTGATTCTGCAGACATTGCAGACTTAAAAGATATATTAATGTATCATGTGTTAGGTACAGAAGTTAAATCTACTCAATTGAGTAATGCTTATGTACCTACGCTATTTGCAGTGAACAATAATGGCGTATCATTAAAAGTTAGTATTGCGCCGGTTAAATTAAATAAAACTACCAACGTAACTGCTGCAGATATTGATGCAAGTAATGGTATTTTACACGTAATTGATGAAGTACTTACTCCTCCATCAGTTGTTGATATTGCCTCAATGGAAGACAATTTATCTACTTTAGTTTCTGCCGCAGTAAAAGCAGATTTAGTAGAAACTTTAGATGATGCAGAAAATGTTACTGTTTTTGCTCCAGCTAACAAAGCATTTGCTGATATTAAGTTTGATTTGGAAGGCACTTCAAAAGAAGCTTTAGCACCAATTTTAACTGCGCATGTTTTAGGTTCACAAGTAAGGTCTAGCCAAATTAAAAATGGCGATAAAGCAACTACATTGAACGCTAAAGTAGAGTTGACGTTTAATACTACAAGTGGTGTAAAAGTTAGCGGTGGAAAAACAGTAGATGCAAATGTAACTACTGCAGATCTTCAAGCATACAACGGGGTTATACATTTGGTAGACAAAGTGATTCTTCCTTAATTCTTGATTTGTATTTCAAGTTTAAAAACGGGGGCGGCCTTTGGCCGCCCCCGTTTTTGTTAAGGCAAACATTTAAAAAAATCTAACCGAGAGCCTAACTCCTATCCAAAAATGAAAAACGTATTTCTCCAATCTTTCAGAAAACATATAATTAGAAGAAAATGCATTGAAATGTGTTCTATAATTTGCCGAGGCGGTATTGAACAAGCTAAAATTTGCAGTAGGACCAGCAACTAAATGAAGTTTAGGTTTTACCTTATATTGCATGCCAATAAATACTTTACTCAACAGATTTAAACTCCCATCGCTATTGTTTACTGCCATTAATTGCTGGGCTGTAACATCTAATGAAACTTGCCACTTCTCTCTTGTTTCAAATATAGAAGCAAGTCCATAACCATAACCCCAAATAGGTTGGGTGCTTCCTAGTTCATAAGAAAGTAAAAGTAAATTGTGAAATTTACTTACTCCTGTTCTATACGAAAGTGTAAATAATTTTTTTTCATCTATACCCAACTCAGCATGATGATAGCCTTTTTTTACATAACTAAAGATGCCAAAAGGAGCCCCATCAATGGTATCACAAAAGTTTATAAAACTAATTTGCACCCCACTTACCGATTGAGCATAATTAAATAACCCACTTACTTGGCTTCCAAACATAGTTTTGGTATAGTTAAAAATACCTGCAACCTGAACATATTTTGTTTCTTCAAAAACAATATTACCCAATCCTGCAACTTGCACACCATCTGCAGAACCGCCAACTAAGTTAACTAATCCACCTACTTGCACTCCTTTTACTTGGTTGCCATTTACGTTTAATAACCCACCTATTTGTGTGCCAAACGTTTTTCCTCCTACTAAATTAGCTAAGCCAGAAATTTGCAAGTACTTTACGTTATCCTGATTAATACTTACTAATCCTCCAATCTCTATAGCGTCTGTGCCTCTAGAATAACCCCCGAGAATATTAAGACTATATTTGTTAATCGTGTTTAAGCCAAGTTTTCTATTACTTGTTACAAAAGGAATAAAAGTTATGGCGTAATTACTGTATAAAGGGCCTTTGATGTTTTTGTAGTTGAGATTTTTATTTTTAATTTTTGTTGCCCATGCATTAATTTGTTTAAAGTAATCTATCATACTATCTTTAGGTTCAACCCAAATTTGAGACACCTTACTGCTATCTTGTATTTTGGGAAGGCGCACTGCATTGCTTACAGGCAGAGGATTTAAGTAGATGGTAATTTCGTGTTCTTGTGAACTCTTTGCAAGAAAGCTTGTATCCTTAAATCCTTCCTTGGAAATAGTAAGGTACCCATTCAACATTTTTTTTCTTATACTCAATTCAAATTTGCCACCCTCATTGGTATAAGTAGATGCTTTATTTAGCTTGTTATAAACACTAGCGCCAAGTATTGGTTCATTCGTTTTTGCATTAACCACATTGCCCTGAAAAGATACATTTTGTGCAGTGCCGATAAGTGTCCTTAATAAAATTAATACAAATAGTAAATACTTCATTTATAAACACCTACTCCTATTTTTTTAAATCATTTGTACCCAAGTCCGATTTTTTAGGCTTACTAGTATTCGCATTGAAATGCTGCAGAAAGTTGTTAAAGGTGCAACTAAGAGAAAACACTTCATTAATTATATCTGGTTGATTTTTAGCGTTGCTTAAGCGCTTCGTCCAAGCAGTTTCTAGGGTAAAATTGTTGGTGAAACAATACCCTAAACCCATAGTAAAACGATTTTGGTTAATAAATACTTCATCACCTGGTATGATGAAAATTTCATCGGATAGAATGGCATAAAATGTTCTTTCTCTTATCACT
Organism: Bacteroidia bacterium; assembly: GCA_044360615.1. Lineage (GTDB taxonomy): Bacteria > Bacteroidota > Bacteroidia > UKL13-3 > UKL13-3 > B1. The sequence continues at coordinate 8,324 of JBIKKC010000010.1, forward strand.
TTTCCATTTATGGCTATAAAGATTTTAGGCATATACCTTAAGCGAAACTCGTGGCTATTTTTATTGGTTTCTAGCTCTTTAATAAACCTACTCTCATAGCGTAGCCGGTTAAAAAGTGTGAAGCGGCCAAATACCCTAAAAACCTGGGCATCTAGTGCTGGTCTTATCTCCCATTGTGGCTTTTGATTAATAGCTGGAACTTCCATATTATACCAATATCCTATTGTAGGTGTAAGCCTAAATTTGGGCTTTAAAAAGTAATGTGCCCCAGCCCTAATGCCATAATTAATGGGGTGTTTTACTATGTTATTTTTATCCTCCTTATCACTGCTTAACGACCAGAATAAATCTAATTTAGCAACCCACTTTTTGTTTATTCGTGCAGAAATTAAGGCTTCAGTCCACAATTGCCCAGGGGTTTGTACACGGTCATTTCCCTCTCCTTGAGCCCTAAGTTGCTGTGGAATAAATACAATAATAAAAAGGAAGATAATGGTTAGTCTTGGGTACATCTTGATGGTACAAATTAATTCATTTACCTTAGCAAAAAAAAGAACTATGAAACGTCATGTTATTTTTTGGTTTTTTTCACTCTTTTCAATTTCAACGTTATTGGCTCAGTGCAAACTGGAAACGGAAATGTCGCCAACTGGTATATTAGTTGAAACTACAGAAAAACACTTACTTTATGATAATCTGTTTAAACAGGTTTTTACCCAAATTAAACATGATGGTGATGATTTTTTTTTAATTTTAATAACGCAACCCGTTGCAAAACAAAAATTAGAAAAGGGTTCTGCTTTTATTATGCTTGATAAAGGCGATACTTTAGAATTGAATTTAAGCAATCAATATTATGAAACCAAAGATAGTGCCATTAATGCTTTATATGCTTTAAGTAAAGAACAAGTTAAGCAATTAAGTATAGAACTTGTAAATAGAATTGTAGCTGATATAGGATTAGAAGAAAAGCAGTTTATTTTGAAGTTACACAAGAACCTTCTGCGCGAACAATTACTTTGTATTATAAAAGAAGAAAAAGGGGAGTAGTTAAGGGTTCTTTGGGAGTTTAGCCTTTCCAATAGGAATACCTACATTAAAATACCAACCATAATTTTTTATGCTACTTGGTAGCGCAGCTTTAGAAATATCTACAAGTCCCAAATAACCTCTTATACCCAAATTCATACCATTTCCTCCCATCAGTCTGTAACCTATGCCACCCGTTATTCCTGCATCTAAACGTGCAAACTGTTTGCTTACATCAAGTTCAAAATTTAAGTCGTCTTCCTCATTAACAGATTTTTTAAAAGTATCTGTTGCCCTTGTTCTAAGACCCGCCTGGAAACCTCCTTCTATATAAAATTGATTCTTAAACTGATACTTTAACAAAGCTGGTAAGTAGAAATATCCAAGTTGTCTGCTTATGCTTCCATCCTTAAAAATAGAATCTGAAGTAATATTATTAAGGGGATAGACAGGAATATCATTTGCCCCCATATTAGATTTTACTCTTAAACCAGTGTTAACTTTCCAGTTGGGACTTTTAAGTTTGAAATCGAAGTAAAAACCAAGGTTAAACGTTCTTAAATAGGTACTTTTTTCACTTCCTAGGTCATTGGTAAGAGATAGGCCGCCATCCATTCCAAATTCAACATTTGGCGAATTAAGCTTGTCTCCTAAAAGCAATGAAATTAGTATTTGGCTATTCCCAAGTTTGATGGTAAGCAGAAAGAGAAATAGAAGTATAAACTTTTTTAACATAATAGTTGTTTTGAATATTAAAACCTCAAGTTATAGACTACCCATTAAGACAGTACTATCGCCTGCAAGATATTTTTGTTTTTTCTGAATTAATAGGTTTTCTACAGCTTTTGTGCTTGCATAATGGCTGGTATGGAATAAGTGATACTGGATAGCCTTATTTTTTATTCTTAAAAATTGAATGCATTTTTGCTGCAAACGCCATTCAATATCGGTATCTTCTCCAATGCCTGCTTGCTCATAGGCTTCATCAAAACCTCCCACTAATTTTATGTCGTCTTTATAAATGCTCCAATTATGACCCCAGAATCCAATCTTAATTTTAGGTTTGGTAAAGGGAAGGTATAGGGCAGCATCTAACCTATTGCAACCCGTTATAAATAGCATCAAAAAATTGAGTAAATAAAAGTTCTTAGTTGCTAAAAATTGCTTGGTTAAAAACTCAGACAGCATTACTCTTCTTCCATAAACCACATGGCCTTTTTTGGAAGCGAGTAAATGCTCTTTAACAAGCTGTTTATGCAATATACAATCTCCATCAATAAATAGTAAATAATCTGAACTTGCTTTACGTATTGCCTCGTTTAGAATTTTACATTTTCTAAAACCAATATCAGCTTGATGAATATGTATTATGGAAAACGGGTATTTTCTTCGCCATTCATTAATATGTGCTTGTATCTCCTTACCCTCGCAATCTTCGGCTATAATTACCTCTAATTCTCCGATGTAGGATTGCCGCTGAACACTTCTTAAAATAAGATCAAGTGCCAACACATCTTTATACACCGAAATAATTAAGCTTAGCTTTGGAACTGACATAATATAGGTTCAAATATATTATTATACTTAGAAACACAAGGACATAGGGTGGAATTAGTTTAAAGAGAAAAGCCCACTTTAAGCTACTAAGTAGATTTCTAAAGTTTAGGTAGATATAAATAACGAATTTGAGACTTCATTACATTTTCTACCGTTATAGTTTTCTCTACAGCTTTTCCTTTTGCCACTAATCTAACAGTATAATTTGTTTGGCCAGCCACTAGCGGTATTTTAACATAGGATATTCTGGAGGGTAACGACAACCATTGTCGATAGTCGGCATTATTAGCAGATCCGTGTCCCATTAATTCATAGTAATACCGTTTGCCATAAGCGTGCTCCATTTGGTAGCTTAAATCCATTATTTTATAAACTGTATATGGGGTATTATTAACGGAAACAGTATTTATTGGTGGTGAATAATATATAGAACTTAAAACATAACTCGGCATGTAGGCAGGAAAGGGTTTAATTGAAACCACTGTTTGAGTTTGGTTTTAGCTAAGCTTACTTTGATTAATTTGGTTCGTTACTGAATTATCTTTTATTCTTGAATAACTTGGATTTGTTTCAGAACTAACTCTAGTGGCATTCAACGTTTCCATTTTAGGTAAATTTGGCTGTTCTATTTTGTGATTTACTATTCCCTCTTCTATGAATAAAATAAGGGATGGCGCGTAGTTTTCACTTTTGTTTTGTTCGTTCATTTTTCTCTTCCAAACCGATTCTTTGTCATAGAAGCCCATTTTTTTATTGATGCTTAGAATGTCAGATTTCAATTGTTTAGGAGTTTTAGTGCCATAATATTCAGTGCAATTTTTATTTTCAAAATCGTTGTAGGCATTTTCATAACTAATCAATGCATCGTTTAAAGACCCTCCTGCTTCATAAAATAAGCCCGCAACAGTTTTAAGGAATGGATTGGGTGTATAAGGCAAGTTTAAGCTAGAGGAGGCCTTATATTGATCCAATTGCTCTGCCAAGAGACCCAATCTTTTTGCTTCTACAATTAACAATTCAGAATTTTGGTAAACAGAGCCTAATCCTGTATAGAAGTTTACCAAAGGCTTTTCCATGTTATTACAGATGTATTCTGAATATAAAGCATTAATTGGTGGAAAGCCAGATGTGCTAGATAGCAGCCTAATTGAGTCTTGCTTTGTAAATGGTCTTGGCCCAAAGTTGTTCAAATCGTTTACTGAATTACAATTGTTTAAATTTTGCCCTGTTTTTGTCTTGTATGATTTATTACTGATTTTTTATCCTATATTTATCCTTAAGTTTCGATAACACCAAGGAGCAAGGGCAAAGTTTTCCGTGTGTCGCTTCCTTTTTTACGGCAGATTGTTATATTTGATATCTAAATGCGTTTCAAACCAGACAGTATACCGTTGTTTAAAAGCCCCAAGCTTTTGCAAAACTTTGAGCAAGCAGATGATTTGCTTGTGGTCAAAGGCAATGAGCTTCACCGTTACATTACCCTGCTTATTATGGGCTTTTCGGCGGTATATGCTTTTATTGGCTTTATTCAGGGTCACATACTTCCCAGTGTTATTATTGCTTGCCTTCTGCCATTTACCTTTATATCATATCTTGTTTTTAATGCCGGACATTCAACACCCTCCAAGATTATAAACCTGGTTACTGTTTCCACTTGCATCGTTTGTATATCCGGATATTATGGACCCACAGCTTTTGCTCAGGCCTTTTTTATTCCATTGCTTTCCAGCACCCTCATCGTGTTTCAGGGGAAAGAGCGCAAGCTGGGAATCATACTTGCCGCGGTTGTTTTTATTGCGTTTCTTCTAACTGTGGGGATTGATTTTCGTATTGGCCACACACAGTTTTCAGAAGAACAACTGAAGACCGAGCGCACCATGAACATGATTGGCGCCAGCGTGGTTACCCTGCTTGAAGTGCTAGTGCTGATAACAATCAGCAATCAGATTCAGCACCTGCTGCTGGAACAAACCCGGTCCCTAAACGCAACCATTGGTACACGCGACAAAATGATGGCCATTCTGTCACATGATTTACGCTCGCCACTGGCACTTATTTCTTCTGCTCTTAACACCATTGCTCCGAAGCTTCCATTGCAGAGCGGAGAAAAACAAATGATGGATGAACTGACCAAGCGGGCCAATGCCACCTCGGTAATGCTGGATAACCTGCTGCTATGGTCAATGGCACAAACCAGTAAAATTGGTTTTCAGCCTGAAGAAATTTACTTTGCCGATATTCACAAAATGATGCAGGGATTTGTGGAGCTTCATTTGAACAAAAAAGTGCATGTGGTGTACGATATTCCTAAGCAGGGCAGTATAAATGCCGATCGTAACCTGCTGCAGATTATATTGCGCAACCTGTATTCCAACGCAGTTAAGTACTCGTATGAAAACGGCACCATCTCGTTGTCTTTGGTAGCGGGGGAGCACAAAGCCGAAATTATTCTCAGCGATACGGGAGCGGGAATGGATGCCGATAAAGCAGAAGAAATCAGAGCGGGAAGAGCAGCCTCTACACAAGGCACTCAAAATGAATCAGGAAACGGCCTAGGCCTGCAGGTGGTAAGGGATTTTCTGAAGATGCACCAAACAGAACTTGCTGTGCAATCCAAACCGGGCAAGGGCTCAGCATTTTCTTTTCAGTTGCCGTTGGCCGCGGCGTCTCATTAAACTTCTTCGGGCAGGGTGCGAAAAGCCATTACTTTTTCGCCATATTTTTCACAGGTTTTCTGTTACTGGAGAAAACGGTGAAAATGACCACCTTTTCGCGGAATAAACTGAACACCCAGAGTGGCGTAAATTGACCACTGGTAAAAAAGCAAGTGTATGCAGTTTTAAAAGCTGTAAAGAGAGTTTCTTTGGTAATTAACTAAGTATCAACCTATGGCAAATAAATCAATTAGAAAATAAACTATTAAACCTTGCCAACAATTAATTTTTTTTTTCGCCCACAATTTGGGTGGTCAATTTACCCCGATATTTTATGGTTAGTTACACCGCGATTTTCAGCATCACCAAATGGGTGGTCAATTTCACCGGTATATGCATTCATAGACCAAATTAACGCATAGGTTGGTGAAAACACGAACCTCAGGCAAAGATGCTAGCGAATGCGTGAATTTATATTTTATTGCTTTACAAAAGTGGTAGTTTTTGTAATTCCTGATTTGACTTTAATTCTTAAAAAATAAAGGCCTTTTGTTAATCCATTACAATCAATTTTACAAGTTTTGCCATTTATAATTTTATTTAAAGCTAATTCTTTTCCGTTAAATCCATAACATTTAACTTCTTCAATATCGTAATTTGATAAAGATGTTACATTAATAATATCATTTGCTGGATTCGGATAAATTGATATTTGACCTTCAATTTGATTATTAATTATTTCTGAAGTTACGGTAGTATTTGAATCGGGGTTAGAAACTACTTTAGCTACAACTTCAACATAAAAGCTATCAAGCTCAGTGTCATTAAATCCATTTTTCCAATTAAATGTGTACCAAGTATTGCTGCGAGGTTTGCATTTAAATATGTTATTGCTATAATTTAAAAATGAATCTAACGGATTGGAAGTTACTTGAATATTATTAGCTGCACTGTCAAATTCAAGTGACTCAATCAACGTATCGCCTTCATTAATTTTATAACTTTCAGAAATTAAATAAATATATCCTGAATCGCCAAGATTTAAATTGTTTGTGGCTGATATTCTTATGGAATCTTTACCCACAAAAAATTTGCGTTTTGATTTAATTTTGAAATTGTTATTACTACTATCTATGTTTAAATGAAAGCTATTCTGAAAATTCAAATTTAAACTAGCCATTTGTGCAAAGTTTTCATAAACCACACTTTCAATTTTAATTTCTTTAAAATTTTCACAAACTTTTTTGCTAAAAACTGATTTCTTAGCAATTTTAGTTGCCATAGATCTTAAATCAAGCCCACTCATTTTTATAATTCCCGAAGTGCTTCTTTTAATAACTATAAAACCAAAATTAACTCTTGAAACATTGTAAGGAATATTAATAGTTTTTGATTGTTTTGTCCAATCAGTTGTATTGGCCGCAATCATTATGTATTGATGATTTGGGAGGGTTGTAATTTCGGGAAAACTAATATATATCCTAATGGAATCTCCAGTTTGTCCTTTGGTATACATGCTCAATTTGTTTAGCCCTTTTTCAAGACCTCCTAAAGAATTAATTGAAGCAATATTGGTATTACTTATTGATGAATAAAAACTTTTAAAACCTGATATTTCAACTCCATCCAAACTATCAAAATTTACAGTATTTACTGTGTAACCATCTGGTTTTCCATCACGGTTTAAATCTATAGTTAATGATGGGAATGTGTTTACAAGCGAACTGGCTACTGAATCGTACAATATTGATGCAGTTTTATTATATGTTCTTAGCGGTATTTTATTGTCGTTGCACCATTTCAATACACTATCAACTCTTCCTAAAAAAATAGTCCAACCTCCTTGCACATTATGCATGTGACTTAATCCTACACTGTGAAAATTCCTAGCAATTCTATCAGAAAAAATATTCACTAAACCATTAAAATTGTTACTTTCTTCGTAAAAATCTGGTCCTTGTACACCAAATCTTTTATCACCAAGGGTATCTACTTCATTATACATTTTTTGTGCAGATTGAATATTTACAGCACCCGCTGAGTAGCCTACTTTATTTGCAAATAATTTTACATCTTGTTTGCTCAATAATGCAAAATTTCCTCCCGGTTGAATCCAAGTAATTGGTTTTGGAAGACCAAATTCTTCAAACAGTTCAACGCTGCGTTGAGCAAGTAACAAATTAGATTCAGGCATTGTTCTAATATCGGATGAAGTTAAGCGTTCGTAGGGAATATTATAAACAGTATCAAATTTCATGTTTTCTTGCCAATAGGTTTGCAAAGTAATTGTATCAGGATTTGTCTTATCTTTATTTAATAAATTGCTATAAACTACTACTAGTTTTTTTGTTGGTAAATAAATCAAAGTATAATTAGGATTGCCATTTAATGTTGCAAATTCGCCATTTGAAACTGAAATAAGTTGATTGCCAATTAAGTTTACCATTCCTTCGCCAACATATTTTGTGGTTATAGGTGTATCTATTTTTAAACATAATTTGGTGCCATTAATATGGTCTATCGCGGCATTTTGATAATACTTTATAGTGTCTGCTGCTTTTTTAACTGTAAAAAAACCCATGTGGTGATTTGGTGTATGATCCATCAATTCATGTCCAGATGCAGCCACTTCTTTTAATGCATTTAAGCAAGCGGTATCGTTAATTAGATCTGTAACATTAATTGCCAACGAAAATTTATAACCATATTTATTAAATAGCTTGTTCCAATCTCTCCATTTTGATGCATCTTGGCGGTCATCAACTCTAAAACAAATACCATTAGTTTTGTTACCTTGCTGTTGAGCAAAGGATATAAAAGGAATTGAAATTAATAAAACCAGTGCCAGTTTATTTATTTTCAATTGAAATTTTTTTATCAAATTTTTTTGTGAATTTTGTAAAATTGTCATGAAGTTTTATAAGCTATTAAGTTGATACTATATTATTTATAGTTCAAATATAATTTGGGTAAGAAACCACAAAATTTCCATTCTGCTAACAAATTGTTAATTAATTGGATTGGAAATTGAAATTTGCAACATGCTTTTTTTTCATCTTTCTTTAAAATAAGTATTAAATTATAAGCAAATTTGAACGCTATTATTTTTTTCATGAAGGGTATTTTCATAAACTGGAGAAAACGGTGAAAATGACCACCTTTTCGCGGAATAAACTGAACACCCAGAGTGGCGTAAATTGACCACTGGTAAAAAAGCAAGTGTATGCAGTTTTAAAAGCTGTAAAGAGAGTTTCTTTGGTAATTAACTAAGTATCAACCTATGGCAAACAAATCAATTAGAAAATAAACTGTTAAACCTTGCCAACAATTAATTTTATTTTTCGCCCATAATTTGGGTGGTCAATTTGCCCCGATATGTTATGGTTAGTTACACCGCGATTTTCATATATGAAGAAGCAAAGGTGAAGTTTAGTAAGGATGGATTGTTTATAGAAAATTTGTAGTCTCGACAGGAATCGAACCTGTATCAAATGTTTAGGAAACATCTATTCTATCCATTGAACTACGAGACCAAATAAGAAAACAAATATATTTAATTCTTCCTTTCGCTGCAACCTACTATTCTCTAATATAGCGAAGCGGCATGCGCTCACCATTTTCGTTGCTGATTAGCAATAGGTAAATTCCGCGTTGGAGATGACTTAAATCAACAGCTTCTTTTGCTATAAAAGTGCCATAACTTCTTCCGCTAAGGTCGTAAACTTCAATTGAATAGTTTTTTGTTGTACTTGGTTCAAAACGTAAAATGCCATTACCCGGATTTGGAAAAACAGTTAGCGAAAAAGGGGTGATAGGTTCAGACAAATTTAAATTTATGTCTTTGTTTATACTACTCGTTTTTAGAATCCAAACATTTGGGTCAAACTCAACTGCTGTTACATTGCTCCCCGTTTGGATGGTAAAATAATTACTATCTTGGTTAATGTTAACTACAAGCATAGTATCTCCAGTGGTGCGATTAAGCTTAATTTGAATAGGCAAATCAAATTTATTGTTTCCACCATGGGCATTAGTTCTAATAACTTTTAAGCTAAGCTTAGCCCCTTGCCCATTCCAAGTGGTTTTGTAACTTGGATAGCCCGTACCATAAATCCATTGATTAAAGTAAAAATCATAGTTACTTCCACTTAATTCATTTACCAGTTTTCTTAAATCATTTGTACTGGCATTGCCATTGGCAAAACGCGTTTGATAAGTTTTACAAACTGAATAAAACAAAGAATCTCCCAATAAATAGTGTAAAACCCTTGTGGCAGAGGCTGCCTTATTGTAAGTAAGCGCGCTGCTAAATATGCGCGCCACATCGGTAGTGTCTGTTACATAAACTGAGCCTTGTTGCGTTTTGGCCTGAGTATGCATGTCTGTTAATTCTTGCGCTGCTGTATTGGGTAATAAATAGTATCTAACCAAATATTCGCTATACGAAGCAAAGCCTTCATTTAACCAAATATCGCTCCAAGTGGCACAGGTAACATTATCGCCAAACCATTGGTGGGCTGCCTCATGTGCTACTATACCATAATTAAAAATACCCATGCTGCTCATGGTTTGATGTTCCATACCACCACTAAAGGGAGCCATTACATGGCCATATTTTTCTTTATGAAAAGGGTAAAGCCCAAAGAGGTCAGATAGTATTTCGAGTTGCGATTTAGTGGCATTAATGCTTGTGGCATTATTGGTATAGGCCAAAGGATTAGAATAGATATAATGTTGGATAAGAATACTATCATTAATGGCTTTGGGTTTGGCATATTGCTTATATTCTGTGTACTGCCCAACAGTAACCATTACCAAGTAATAGTTAATAGGATAGAAGCTTTTCCAATGGTAAGTATGCTTTGCATTTGGTTTTGGTTCAACCAGAATTAATTTACCATGCGAGCCAACTTTGTTACTTGTATCTGTAGTTACACTTACAAAAATAGAGTCTATTTTATCTTGTAAAGACTGTTTGCAAGGCCACCATTCGTAGGCGCTATAAGGTTCGCTTAAACTCCAAGTAATTTGGTTGCCATAGGTTGGCGAGGCTCTATTGCTAAAACCGTTTCCAATGGCTGCACTGCCGCCGCTAGGGGGTGTTCCTCTATAAAATATATGCAAGTCTATGGTTTCGTTCTGAACCAAGGGTGTGGGCAAAAGCACAGCTGTAACATCCTTTATTTTACTAAAGTTAAGTTTGTTTCCATTTGAGCCAAGCACAGAATCTACTATAAAATTAGCATGCAGTTGAAATAGAAAAGTATCTAAACCATTTACCCTAGAACGCGCAATTGTTCTTACCTTGCCAGAGATATAGGTAGAGGTTCTTTCTACATTTAAACTAAGATGATGGAAACCTACATCGTATTTTTCCATAAGCTCCATTTGCCCGAGCGATGCATTATTTTTTCGTAACGCATTGCTTGTATAAGCTTGTTGTTTATGGCTTGCGCAATAATGCGGCTTTTGTGCCCACGCCATATTACATAAAGAGATTAGAATAATAAAGCCAACTTTTTTCATAAGATAATAAAGCGGCAATATAAACATTCTGCTATAAGGAATACCTTATTCCTATAGAATTTTGAAGTGTCGGTAAAACCAATGTTTTAACCTCTGGCACATCTATAAATCCTATAGACGGTTTAACTTCAAAAAAGAGATTAAATTGATTTAAGAGCGGGGTGGTTTTTCCTAGTCTAAGGTTTGCACCCAAGGGAATGCCCACTTCAGCCGTCCAACTGCTTTTGTTTGCAAAAGTTTCGGTGTTGTATGCCCCTAAATTGCTATTGTAGAAAAAGGTATTATAACCACCACCATAGGCATATTCAAACTCGGAAATGCGGGTCTCTGCATTAAAAGAAACCCCAACAGCTAAGGCAGCTCCAGCATAGAAGGAAAGTCTGCGTTGGGTTTCGGTTTGGAAGATAATAGCACCTTCTATCCTAAGCTGTTGTTTAGTATGGGAAGCAATAACGCCTTGTGTGTAAAAAGAATCGATGTAAATTGTTTCACCTGTTCTGCTAGAAGTTAGGGTATCGTAGGGAGTAGAAGTTGTTTTGTAACGCTGGTCTGAAAGGGTATTAAAACTCCCATAAGATATTCCCATTCTAAAGATTGGATTTGGAGTAGTATTAGCTTTTTCCTTATTTTTTTTAAACGCTAATTGGGCAGAAAAAATGCCTGCACCTTCTTGGGTGTAATTATTTCCCCAGTAGCTGCTATTGTAGCCGCTTAGATCTTGGCTAAGTATTTTAGAATTTGGAGCTAGTTTTTGAATGTCGCTTAATTGGTAATTGGGTACCGAATACAATTGGGCTCCTCCAGAAATAAATATGTCTGAGACACTATAGGAGTTAGATTTTTGGCCATAAGTTAAATGAGTAAAAGCTAAAATGGCTAAGAGCATTAAACAGTATTTTTTCATTAGTTTTTAATTTGATTTCGGTTTAACGCAAATTTAAAATGTTTTGTTGTGTAATTTAAAGTAAAAATCTCTAGAAAGTGCATCTTTGCAATCCTGGAGAGGTGTCAGAGTGGCCGATCGTGCAAGCTTGGAAAGTTTGTGTACCGCAAGGTACCGGGGGTTCGAATCCCCCCCTCTCCGCCCTCGCTCACCGAAGCTTTAGCGTAGGTGAGTCTTTTTAAACAGCTATTGGCTACTAGCTCAAGCCTCACTGCGCTGGTATTCACTAATGGTATGAAACTCAACAGAAGGAAAATCGTTCTTAGATAAGGTAACATTCCATTCTGTTTCTGCTAAAAATACAGGATGCTGGTCTTTATCGTAAGCTATAGCATGTGCTTTACGTTGCAAGAATTGCTGAAACTCTGCTTTGTTATCGCTGGTTACCCAAAATGCCTTAAAATAACGCAGGGGCGCAAAGCTACATTTGGCGCCATATTCATGCTCTAACCTAAACTTTATTACCTCAAACTGCAAATCTCCAACGGTTCCCACAATTTTGCGATTACCAGGATTCTGAATAAATAGCTGCGCCACGCCTTCTTCGCTTAACTGACTAATACCTTTCTCTAGTTGCTTGGTCTTCATTGGGTCTTTATTCTCCAACTCTTTAAAGATTTCTGGAGAGAAGCTCGGAATGCCTTTAAACTGAATTTTTTCGCCTTCGGTTAAGGTGTCGCCAATTTTAAAATTGCCACTATCGTATAAACCAATTACATCTCCCGGGTATGCTTCACTAGTTAAGATTTTCTCATTGGCCATAAAAGTGGTTGGATTGGCAAATCTTAAATTTTTAGCAGTGCGGGTATGCGTATAAAACTTATTGCGTTCAAACTTACCCGAGCATACTCTAAAAAACGCTATTCTATCGCGGTGGTTAGGATCAAGGTTGGCATGAATCTTAAAAATAAAGCCACTTAATTTCTCCTCCTCTGGGTTTACCATTCTTTCTCCCGCTTGGCGAGGCAATGGAGAAGGCGCAATTTCTAAGAAGGTTTCTAATACTTCTTGCACACCAAAATTATTTATGGCTGAACCAAAAAACACGGGCGCTAAAAAGCCACTGCGATATAAATCTAAATCAAAAGGCTCATATAACCCTTCTATCAATTCAACATCTTCGCGTAATTTTTTAATATCTTTAAGCGGCAGATACTTCTCAATTTCATCGCTTTGTATATCGCTTAAGTTAATATTTTCATCTGCCAATGTTTGCTTGTTAGATTCAAATAAATTGAGCTGTTTGCGATACAAATTATATACCCCCTTAAAGTTAGAACCTTGGTTAATTGGCCAAGATAGTGGCCGTGTATGTATATTTAATTTCTTCTCTATTTCCTCTAATACATCAAATGGGTCGCGGCCTTCACGATCTAGTTTATTAATAAAAATAATAACGGGTGTATTGCGCATTCTACAAACGCCCATCAATCTTTCGGTTTGCTCTTCTACCCCTTTAACACTATCTACCACTAAGATTACACTATCTACAGCAGTAAGTGTTCTGTAAGTATCCTCGGCAAAATCTTTATGGCCGGGGGTATCTAAAATGTTTACACGTTTTCCAAGGTATTCAAAAGTCATAACCGAAGTAGCCACAGAAATACCTCTTTGCTTTTCAATCTCCATAAAATCGGAGGTGGAGGTTTTCTTAATCTTATTGCTCTTAACTGCCCCTGCTACTTGAATAGCACCACCAAATAACAATAATTTCTCGGTAAGCGTAGTTTTTCCAGCATCGGGATGGGATATAATGGCAAAGGTTTTACGCTTTTGTATTTCTTCTGTTAACGACATAAGGGCGCGAAGATAAGGGTTGCATTGGATTTTGGGAAGGGGCTCAATTTATCACTTCTCATTTGCTCCATAGGAGCAATATCATAATAGAACGATTGAACGGTTTTCCAAGGTTTGTTTCAAACTTCTTCTATTTCATTAGCAGAATTCGCTGCTTCATCGTCAATTGATAGGCTAGGTTCAACCCAAAACTGTTTCTTTGAAGTACAAAATGATATTACCTATGGAGTTTTTTAGAGAACTTAAGTTTAGAAACCCCGAGCTCTTTTGGTTTGGACTCGTTTGCCTATTATTGGCCTTTGGGTTGATGCTTGTTTCTAGGTTTGATACAGTTCAATTTCTGGGCATATCAGCGTATATCAAACCCATCAAGTTTAGTTTATCTACTACCGCTTACGCTTGGACTATGGCTTGGTTTTGTTTCTTCTTGCCACAGTTTAATATGAAACCATTTGTATGGTCAACCATTATACTATTAGGCTTTGAAATAGCTTATATTTTGGTTCAAGCCAGCGCCGGAAAAGCATCTCATTTTAACCTAAGCACTCCCTTTTACACCTTTATGTACTCGTTAATGGCACTGGCTGCTAGCTTGGTAACTATCTATACCGCTTATATTGGTTTATTGTTTTTTAAAGAGCCATTAACCCAATTGCCAGACTATTATGTTTGGGGAATACGATTAGGCATTATGCTCTTTGTTATATTTTCATTTCAAGGTTTTGCCATGGGCTCAAGGCTTACACATACCATTGGCGCAGCAGATGGTGGTAAAGGCATTCCCTTTTTAAATTGGAGTGTTACAGCAGGCGATTTAAGAATAGCCCACTTTGTTGGCATGCATGCTTTGCAATTAATTCCACTACTCTCTTTCTACGTGCTTAGAAATACTAAAGCCACTATAGCTATTGCCATTGTGTATGGCCTAGTTGCCTTTGGTACTTGGTTTATGGCCTTAAAAGGTAAATCTCCCTTTTCATTTTAGAGCTTCAATCTCTTTCTGAACCTTTAAA
>JBIKKC010000109.1:0-7667 GCA_044360615.1 Bacteroidia bacterium
GGCTGCGGCAAGTACCTTTTCCGAAGGGTTTTCGCCGCTTAACATACGTGCAATTTCTTCAACACGTTCTTCGGGTTGCAAACTTTTAATACGGGTTTGGGTTGTATTATTTTCTAATTGCTTATACACGTATAAATGTTGCTGTGCTTTTCCTGCAATTTGAGGTAAATGTGTAATGGCAATTACTTGGTGGTTTTGTGCATGTTGTTGCATTAGGATGGCCACTTTCTGAGCTGCTTCACCAGAAATACCCGTATCAATTTCATCAAATACAATACTTGGTAATTGTACCTTATCTGCTATTAAAGATTTAATACACAGCATAAGCCTACTTAACTCACCACCGCTTGCTACCTTATTAATAGGCTGTGGCGCAAAACCTCGGTTTGCACTAAATAAAAAGGCTAATTCATCTGCTCCATCTGGTCCACATTTCTCTAGTGGTATAGGTTCAAACTGAACCGAGAAAACGGCATTGGGTAAAGCCACTTGAACAAACAAAGCATTCACTTGCGCTTCAATTTGTGGAATAGCTTTGGCTCTTTTTTTACTAAGTAATTCTGCTTCTTGTAACAATTTCTTTTTACAGTTTTCTAAATGTAAAGTGGCTTTGGCAATCTCATTTTCTAATGAGCCAAGGGCCTCAAATTGCTGCTCAAATTGATGTTGTAACACTATTAATTCTTCGCTGCTGTTTACCTTATGCTTTTTTTGTAAATGAAACAATTGTTGTAAGCGACTTTCTGTTTCTGCTAAGGTTTGCGGGTCGCCAAGGGTTTGCTCGCTAATGCTTTGTAGCTCTTGGGCAATATCTTTTAACTCTTCAATGCTAGAGTCAAGTCTAAGCATAATTTGTTGCAATCCATGGTGGTGTTTAGCGGCAGAGCTTAGCCAAGTTTTAGCCTCTCTTAAACGGTCTATTAAACTTAAATCTCCAACTTCTAAAAGGCCATTTACCTGTGAGGCGGCTTGTTGTATGCTTTCTGCATTGCTTAGTTCGTCTAAACGCGTTTCAAGTATTTCTTGTTCGCCTTCTTTCGGGTTTAATTCTTGTAATTCATTTAAAACAAATCGCAAATAATCTTCATCTTGCCTAGAGCCAGCTTCTTTTTGAACCAATGCCGCCAAGTTACCTTGCGCTTGTTTATAGTTTTTATAAACCTCTTGGTATTTTAGTTTTTGTTCTATAGTTTCTGCAATGGCATCTACAACCTGAAGCTGGAAACTACTCTCATTTAGTTCTAAAGTTTGGTGCTGCGAAACAATATCTATTAGCTGCAATCCTAAGGTTCTAAGTACTTGAAGGGTAACGGGGGTGTCGTTAATAAATGCTCTAGATTTGCCCGCTGAGGTAAGCTCTCTTCTAATAAGGCAGGGGTTTAAATCATCTAGTTCTTGTTGTTCAAAAAAGGAATGAAGTTCATAACCACTTAGGTTAAAGCTAGCTTCTACCACACATTTTTCGCTGCCTTGCATCACAACTTTGGTATCTGCTCTGTCTCCTAAAATGAGGCCTAATGCTCCCATTAAAATAGATTTACCAGCACCTGTTTCCCCAGTAATAATATTTAAGCCCTTATCAAATTTGATTTGGGTATGCTGTATGATGGCATAATTAGAAATGCTTAAACTTTGTAACATAAGTTTACGAATATAAGCAGCAGAAATAGAAGCTAGATTCTTGTGTTTTCAACAAATTAATCTATACGCAGTTTTTTACTTATTTTTTGTCCATTTGCCTGCAGTTCTACAAAGTAAATTCCAGATTTTAAGTTGCTGGTATTTACCGGCAAAACTTGCTGCGGAGCAAGGGAGAAAGCTATAACTTCTTCACCTAGTAAATTATAAATACGAACTTGACTTACTTGGTTCAAACTGCTCGAAAAATTAACCAAATCTTTTCCTGGATTTGGGAAAAAGTTTAAAGATTCTTTTTCTACAGCTTTCTCAACCAAAGCAGTTGTAGGTGCAGTAATACTTATATAATTTGAACGTAAAGTATCATCTGAACCGCCTAAATAATTTACTTCTAACTTTATACTATACACACCTTCTGCCTCAAATAGTATTCTTGGAGAAGCGCTGCTTGCAGTAGTTCCCGCTACAAATCTAAAAGAAGAAGGTATAATGGTCCAAGTATATCTTGTTGGAGAATTTAAACTTTGGTTATTTAACGTAATGGTATCTTTGTTAGTAGCCTTAGTTCTTGATGCCGTAAAACGCGCATTGTTTCTGTATAATTCTGGGCGGTAACGATCTTTATAACGAATAGTAGTTTGCTCTGTAAAATTGTTAATAACAACTTCCATTAAGGGGAAATCCTGGTTTTTACCAAACCAGTAATACTCAGTTCTGCTATTTGGTATTGGAATGCCCGTAGCGCCCAAGGAAATGGAATCTACTCCATTAACTTCAGATTTAACACGCAAACAATCAAAGGTGCCAAAAGGAGTAATAATCGTACCCCATCCATCTACCTCAGTTCTTCTAGTCCCTGTTTGAACCAATGAACCTAGTCCGGCGAACCCTGCACTGCCAGCAAAAAAGCCTTCATATACTTTTTGGTATTCAAGGGGAAATTTAAACATCGTATCTCTTGGGTTATATACAATACCGAGGGGAAGGTTTTGTATAGTTGCACCTTTTCCCATACTTACCAATGCTGTTGGATTAAGACGGTAATAGCCAAAAGGGTTAGCATTTGCGCCACCACCGCCAATTCCTGGAAAATTAGCTGTTTCTGGTAATCCGTAAGTAGCCGTAAAAAATTGCAAAAAATAGGGCGTACTCGTCACAGGTTGATATCGCAGGACATCTTGCGATGTTGCTCTTATTTCGCTAAAATTCCAAGTTTTATTTGCACCCGCTTGTTCGTAACTGGCTGGTATATTGGCGGCAACAGAATATCTCACCGTATCATTTGCAATTGCAAAGTCAGAAGAAACTATACTAATTTGGCCAAATAATTGACCTATACTTAGGGTGCTAAGAAGCAGTGTAAATTTTTTCATAGGCAAGTTTACAATTTTCCAAGGATATTTTTACCATTGCAGTGTGGAAAGCTTGTGGACAGCTACTTATTAACATTGGCTTAATTTGTACAAGGTAGATATAAGTAAGGGTGACGCATTCAGAAGAACAGATAGCTCAGTTTATAAAACATTTTCTGCACAAAAATAAAGAACTTTGTGTAGGAGGGTTGGGTCGCTTTATTTGCGAAGAGCAAGCGTGTGCCGTAGATCCAGTGGCAAAATTTATTTACCCTGCAAGCTTTAAAGTTAATTTTGCACAAGGAGATTTTGAAACGACTCCCGAATTTATTAGCTACTTAGAAAAATACTCAGGAATTAATCAAGTTGTAGAAAAACTCGCCAACTTCGGTAAATCAATTAAGGCAGAAATTCTTCCAGGAAAGAAGTTGGAAATTGATGGTTTGGGATTTTTTAAATTAAATGTTTTGGGTGAATTGGATTTTGAGCCCGTTAAACACGCTAATTTTAATAGTGGCTCTTTTGGTTTAAAGCCAGTTCACTTTGCAGCTAATTTGTTAAAGGTTAAAAGATTGGAGGTAGTTCCAGAGGAAGATGAAGCGGATCCTGAAATTGTTCTCATGCGCGAATCTGCGCTTAAAGAACTCAAGGTAATGTTGGATCATGCTAAGATTGCAGAAAGTTCTACCGAAGCAAAAGGAAACAAAATTTTCCCGATAGTTGCAACTGTTTTAACCTTGATTTTACTCGTTAATTTGGGTTTCTTTCTATTTAATGGGAAATTAGGACAAGGCGGCAACCTAGGTGTTTCAAAAACAGATATGTTAGGCAAAACAGGAGAAGTGTTGCAACAAACACTAGCTCCAAAACCTGCTATAGCTGCTTCAACTATTAAGTCAAATAATATAAATGGTACTACTGCTTTAGATGTTAAAAATAATTATGATTTAACATTTAAGCATATTGGTAATGTCTATGCTAAAGATTCATTTGAATTTGATTCGCTTTCTTATTCTCAAGTGTTAGTAATCGATAGTCTTACTAAAGTTCCTGAACCAATTGCAGAAAGAGCTTCAGAAGTTAAGGTTTTACCAGCAGTTTATAGAGAGCCTGCACAAGAGATAACTTCAAGTGTTATTGAAATAGAGAGCTCTGAAATGAATAATATGGCTCCAGAATTGTTAAATGCGGATGCCAAAGAGAATGGTGTTGTTGCTGGATTTTATGTAGTGGCTGGTGCTTTTAAACAAAATGATAATGCCAGTAAACTGGTGCTGAGATTGAGAAAAGCCGGTCATCAAGAGGCTATCACCCTTAAGCCCGAAAAATATCCTTATCACATTGCTGCCTATGAGCGCTATCCTACTTTAAATGGCGCTCTTAATAAGGCAGAGAGCTTGCAGGTAAAAGGGAAGAAAGTTTGGATTTACTGCGCCTTTTAGTTACGCGGACGCCAAGGAATCTCTTCTGCACCTGCTTCATTCACAATAAATCTAGATAATATAAATAGATAATCGCTTAATCTGTTTAAATAGCGAATAATTATTTCTGGAACTTCAGCTTCTTCAGCCAAATGAACAACTAATCTTTCGGCCCTTCTGCAAATACATCTAGCAACGTGACAATGAGAAGCAGTTAAATTGCCTCCTGGTAAAACAAAGTTTTTTAGTGTTGGCAATGTTTCATCCATTAAATCCATTTGCTTTTCTAAGAGCTCCAAATCCGATTCTAGTAAATCTGGGATTTTCATTTTAGAAGTTTCAGAATCACTTGCAAGCACTGCTCCAATGGTAAACAGGCGGTCCTGAATATGGTATAAAGTGGCCTTAGGATCTTTTAAATGTAGATGATCTTTAATTAAACCAATATAAGAATTTAATTCATCAACAGTGCCGTAACTTTCAATACGAATATGTGCCTTAGAAACCCTGCGACCTCCAATTAATGAAGTTTGACCTTGGTCTCCAGTTTTAGTATATATTTTAAATGTCATACAGATTGCTTAATAGAAGCAAATAAAGTAACAGACTTTGATTTAAATAGTTTGCATTAATCTCTATTAAGATTTAATAACATTCCTAAAGAAAGTATTTGCGAAAATTGTGTGTTCTTATCTTGATCTGGATCTTTGATGACATTCACTTGAAAGTTTGTGCTTATGTATTTGGTTGCTTTAAGTGTTAAATTTAGATTGAAATTATGAACAACAGCTGCCTCCATAGTGCCCGTTGCACTAGTGGCTTCTATATAATCGAAATTCACCATGTAACGCCATTTTAAATTGATATTCTCTGCCAAATTTTTATCAAAGTTTGCAATAAATTGAAGAACAGCCTGATTTCTTAGCCTATCACCCGGTTTTTTTAAACCATAAAGACCTGCATTAGAAATACGTTCGTCTAAAACAAAAGTCTGACGCAAAGTACCCACACCAAAGCGCAGCCAAAAATAATCTATAGGTTTATATTCAGCACCCACCGAGCTGGTTAGGTAGGCAGGAGCAAACAAGGCAGAAACAAGAGAATCTTTTTTATCATCCAAAATGCTTTTTACTTTATAATCATAACCATCGGCAAATTGAGAAAGGAAGTTTATGGATGCAAAAGCATTCCACTTAGAAGTTAATCTGTAAGCTGCTTTTAAATCATAAAATATTCGGTCTGCATTTTTCCTTCTGTTTTCTCCTGCATTTTCTATAAAGCCAATCTGTGATTGTAAATCTGAGGCAAAGTCCCAATTTTCATTTTTATATTTTACGTTATAGTTTAAAAATCCTCCAAAGGCAATGCTGTTTACACCCCCGCCTTTCCAATTGTCGCTAAACGAAGCTTGGTTAAGGGTGAAGCCTACCTGAAAATTGTGTTTAAATGGACGTGCAATCTTAACTGGTGGTGTTGCCTCTGGGGTAGGCGTTGTTTGTGCAGATGAATAGTTACTTAGTAATAACAAAATAACCAAATAGGAAAACTTTTTCATATCAGTAAAAGTGGATTTATGGGTTTGAAATTTTTAACATTTTTAATAATTCATTAATTACATAGTCAACCTCCTCGCGTGTGTTGTGTTTGGCAAAAGAGAATCTAACTGATGGACGGTTAGGTTCAACCCCAATGGCGGCCAACACATGAGAACCTACATTTGAACCAGAAGAACAGGCACTGCCGCCTGACGCAGAAATGCCACTGATATCCAATTTAAAGAGGATCATTTCTGCGATGGGGGTAGGAGGAAAATTCACATTTAAAACGGTATATAAAGAGTCTCCTGCTGCATCTCCATTAAATCTTATATCTGGTATTGTTGCTTTAAGTCGCTCTATCATATAGTTTTTTAAGCCAAGAATATGTTGCTTTTCTGCCTCCAAATTTTCGGTTGCAATGCTTAATGCTTTTGTAAGGCCAATGATGCCATAAACATTCTCTGTGCCACCGCGCATATTTCTTTCTTGGGCCCCACCAGTAATAAAAGGGTGTATTTTATTTTTATGGTTAATGTAAATAAATCCTACCCCTTTCGGACCATTAAATTTATGGGCGGCACACGCTAAAAAGTCTACATGTGTTTTTTGTAAATCAAATGGGTAATGACCAATAGTTTGAACGGTATCGCAATGAAACAAGGCATTATAATGTTGACATAAAGCGCCAACTTTATCAATATCCAATAGGTTTCCGATTTCATTATTAGCGTGCATTAAACTTACCAATACATTGGGTTGTTCTTGCAATAGCTGTTCTAAATGAGAAAGGTCTATGTGTCCATTTGGTAAGAGTTTTACCAAATGCATTTTTATTTTTCCTTGTTTTTCTAGTTCTTCAATAGTATGCAAAACGGCATGGTGCTCTATTGGAGAAGTGATTATATTTTTCACCCCTTTGTCTTCAACAGACTTGCGAATAGCCATGTTATCAGCCTCCGTACCACCGCTAGTGAAAAAGATTTCTCCTGGTGTGCAGTTTAGTAATAACGCCACTTTTTTTCTTGCCTCCTCAATATGTGTTCTCACTACTCTGCCATGGGCATGTGTAGAAGATGGATTCCCAAAATCTTCACACATTACTTTGTACATGGCATCTGCAACTTCTTTATCTAAAGGAGTGGTAGCTGCATTATCAAAATAAACTTTCATAGTTCTATTTTAGTGTTTTAAAGCCAATTAAACGATATACCAATTTGGCCATGGTAAATTCTGTTAAGATATTTCCTTTAACCGGAGCTATTTCTACAACATCAAATCCAACTACATTTCTTGTAGCAAATACTTTTCTTAAAAAGTCAACAGATTCTTGCCACAATAACCCATTCGGTTCTGCAGTGCCAACAGCAGGCACAATGGAAGGGTCAAAACCATCAGCATCGATGCTAATATATACATTTTCTCCTAAGGTTTTTAGCGCTTCGTCTGCCCATTTTGGGTTGTTTCTAACCTGATGCGCATAGAAAGTATGTATGTTAGCACTACTTTTTATAAGTTCAGATTCTTCAATGCATTGGGCCCTAATACCGATTTGAGTTAAGGGAACTTCAAGGTCGTGAACCCGAGCCATAACTGAGGCATGAGAGTATGGATTTCCATGGTAAGCTTGTCTTAAATCGCTGTGTGCATCCAATTGTAATACATGCACGTTAGGGTAAAATTGTTTCAAAGCTCTAACAGTACCAAAAGTAATGGTATGT
>JBIKKC010000110.1:0-7644 GCA_044360615.1 Bacteroidia bacterium
ACTGGGTTAAGGCTGTGGTTATATTAAAATTAGCCACGGGGTTTGCTACCACGCTTACTGGTGTTCCATTTACTGTGCAAGAGCCTCCTCCAGCAAAGTTAACCGTAACACTGGGTGTAAATAAGCCTCTTGCAGGGTATTGGTAAACTGGACTTGCCTGAGTGCTGGTATTCCCATTGCCAAAATTCCAACTATAGGAGGTGGCTGTAAAACCTGCATCAAAGGCCACCGTAAAAAGCAAAGTATTGCCCAAACAAACCTTATTAGAACTAGTTACTATGCGGCAATTTTGGGCATGAGAAATGCCAAAGCCCAAAAATAAAAAGAGTGAAAAAAGGATTAACTTATGCTTCATTCAGCGTACAATATACTATTAAGACGAATAATCCCACAAAAAGTTGGCTTAATTAATCCTTAAATTTACAATTTACCCTAAATTTATAACTGAATGGCTTTGCATGCTACAACAAAATTGAAAATGCATTGTTGTAAAGTTATTAAAATGAATACCACAGATACCGACAGAATTATAGAAATGGCCTGGGAAGACCGCACCCCATTTGAAGCTATTAAAGCACAATTTGGCTTCTCTGAAGCAGATGTAATTGCTTTAATGCGAAAAGAACTCAAGCGAAGCAGCTTTAACAGATGGAGAAAAAGAGTAAATAGTGGCGTAAGTCAAAAGCATCTGGCCAAACGGAACCCAGAAATAAATCGATTTAAATGCAGCTTGCAGAGAAATATTTCACTCAATAAAATTAGTAAGCGTTAGATGTTGCCAAAGTTTGAAACGGAATATAGGCATATTCTTCAAAAAATTGAAGGCATTGATCCTATAAAATATGCCAAAACTAGAAATTTCCTTTCTGGTGATGTAACCTATTTATCACCTTACATTTCAAGAGGAGTAATAAGCACTAAAGAAGTTTTAGCCTCGGTGTTAGCAAAAGGCTATAAGTTATATGAAATTGATTCATTTGCTAAGGAGTTAGCTTGGCGAGATTACTTCCAGCGTGTTGGACAACATAAAGATTTAAACCAAGCAATAAAGCAAGAGCACCATCCTGTTAAGCACCATAAAATTCCTGATGCAATTACCTTGGCTCAAACCGACATATTAGGAATAGATGAAGCCATTAAGCAATTATATGCGACAGGATATATGCACAACCATTGCAGAATGTATACCGCCATGGTTTGCTGCAATATTGGTCAAGCCCATTGGTTGCAACCTGCCAAGTGGTTATATTATCATTTACTAGATGCCGATTGGGCCAGTAATAGCTGCAGCTGGCAATGGGTAGCTGGTGCCAATAGCAGTAAAAAGTACTATGCCAATCAAGAAAATATTAACAAGTATACTTATACCAAACAAACCCAAACTTTTTTAGATATAAGCTATGAAGCACTAGCTGAAATGGATGTACCCAAAGTGCTTGAAAAAACAAGCGCATTTAACTTAAAAACAGCATTACCACTACCCACTCCTATTGAAATTGACAATCAATTACCCACCTATATTTATAACTTCTACAATTTAGACCCCACTTGGAAAAAGCAAGAAAAAGCAAACCGTATTTTACTGCTTGAACCAAACCATTTTGAAGCCTACCCTATTTCTACCAATAGTTTAAATTTTATGCTTGGTTTAGGTAAAAACATACCAAACTTGCAAATTTTTGTGGGTGAGTTTAACGCCTTAAAATTACAGGTTGAACCAAGCACTATTCATTATAAAGAACATCCTTTTAACCAGCATTACACCGGCGAAAGGCACGACAGAAATTGGATGGCTGCTGAACTTGATGGATACTTTCCTTCCTTTTTCTCTTATTGGAAACAACTCGAAAAATATTTAAAGAAGGCATGAAAGGAGTAAGCAAACAAAATTTACCTCAAAAGATTTGCGTGGTTTGTCAACGCCCCTACTCTTGGCGCAAAAAATGGGAGAAATGCTGGGACGATGTAAAATACTGCAGCGATAAATGCAGAATATCAAAGAAGTAAAATGGAAGTAATAGGCCTTGTTTTTCCGAACCAATTGTTTGAAGATAGTCCTCTATTTGCAACTTGCAAAACTGTGTACCTAATAGAAGAATATTTATTCTTTAAACAATATAATTTTCATAAAAGAAAACTAGCTTTCCATAGAGCGAGTATGAAATGCTATGAAAGGTATTTGCAAACAAAGAATATTGAAGTAGTATATGTTGAAGCACAAGAAAAAATAGCGGATATACGTAAGTTACTTCCCTACATAGAATCCATAGGGACTAAAGAGATACATTATATAGAAACTGTTGATTATTTACTCGAGAAAAGGTTAGGTTCAGCCCGTAAAAAACTAGGCTTAAACTTAACTCAAATTACCTCACCACAGTTTATAAATACCCATACAGAAATTAAGCAATACTTTGAGGGTAGAAAGCGCTTGTTTCAAACCGACTTTTACAAGCAGCAACGTTTAACTAGAAATATTTTACTAGATAAAGAGGCTAAACCACTTGGCAATAAGTGGACCTTTGATGATGAAAACAGATTGAAATATCCTAAAGGGAAAAAGGTGCCAAAGACTGAATTCAAGACTCCTAACGCTTATCACATCGAGGCTATGCATTATGTTGAAAAGCACTTTCCTGGTAACCTTGGGAACTTGGATTACCAATACCCCTACCCTATTTCTTTTGAAGAAAGTAAAGTTTGGCTACAAGAATTTCTTGAACAACGTTTTTCAGAATTTGGAGCCTATGAAGATGCCATTGTAAAAAATGAATCTTTCTTACACCATAGTTTACTAACTCCAATGTTAAATAGCGGATTACTCAATCCCAATTTTGTATTAGCACAGGCTATTGATTATGCAGAGAAAAAGGCAATTCCAATTAATTCGGTGGAAGGATTTGTGAGACAAATTTTGGGTTGGAGAGAATTTATTAGAGCTGTTTATGAGTTGAAAGGAACAGAAGAACGAACCAAAAATTATTGGAATTTTCATACTAAAATCCCAGCCTCTTTTTATACTGGCACCACTGGAATTCTTCCAATAGATGAAACCATTAAAAAAGTGCTAGAAACAGGTTATTGCCATCATATTGAGCGCCTCATGGTTTTGGGTAACTTTATGTTGCTTTGCGAGTTTAACCCAGATGAAGTTTACCGCTGGTTTATGGAGCTTTTTATAGATGCCTACGATTGGGTAATGGTGCCAAATGTTTATGGTATGAGTCAGTTTGCAGATGGCGGACTCATGGCTACCAAACCTTATATTTCTGGGAGCAATTATTTACTTAAAATGAGCGACTACCCAAAAGGAGATTGGCAAGCCACTTGGGATGCTTTATTTTGGCGCTTTATGCATACCCATAGAAGTTTCTTTTTACAAAATCCACGCTTGGGTATGCTGGTAAGGACCTTTGATAAGCTATCGCAAGAAAAACAAACAGCCCACTTAACATTGGCAGAAAAATACCTAAAAAACCTATCTTTGCCGCCCAAAGATGTCTAAATCAGTTGCCTTTTATACCTTAGGCTGTAAGCTTAATTTTTCCGAAACCTCCACCATTGGTAGAACCTTGGTGAATGAGGGGTATCAGAAAGTGCAGTTTCAGGAGGGGGCAGATGTATATGTAATTAATACCTGCTCGGTTACAGACAATGCCGATAAAAAATGTAAGCGCATAGTAAAAGAAGCCTTAAGGCATAACCCAAAAGCTTTTGTAGCTATCATTGGGTGCTATGCCCAACTTAAGCCACAAGAAATTGCCAACATTGAAGGGGTAGACTTGGTATTAGGTGCGGCAGAAAAATTCAATATCCACGAGCATATTGGCGATGGATTTAAGAAGGAAGTTGCCTTGGTTAAAGAAGGTAAAATTAAAGAAGTATTAGACTACCACTCCTCCTACTCTATTGGCGACAGAACCCGCACTTTCTTAAAAGTTCAAGACGGTTGCGATTACTTTTGCTCCTTTTGCACCATACCTTTGGCAAGAGGTAAAAGCAGAAGTGATAGTATTGCGAATGTAGTTAAACAAGCAGAAGAAATTGTTGCCCAAGGTATCAAAGAAATTGTGCTAACAGGCGTAAATACAGGAGATTTTGGTCAGGGCACTAGCGAAAACTTCTATCAATTATTACAAGCCTTGGATCAAGTTAAAGGCTTAGAACGCTTGCGAATTAGCAGTATTGAACCCAATTTATTAAGCAATGAAATCATAGAATTTGTGGCTACATCAAAATGCATAGTGCCACATTTTCACATTCCTTTACAATCTGGTTCGGATACGCTCTTGCAAAGTATGCGTAGAAAATACTTAACAGATTTATATACTTCAAGGGTAAATTATATTAGGGCTTTAATGCCGCATTGTTGCATTGGGGTAGATGTAATTGTAGGGTTTCCGGGAGAGAATGAGGAACTATTTTTAGAAACCTATAACTACCTAAATGAACTACCCATATCTTACTTACATGTTTTTACCTATAGCGAGCGCGTAAACACAACAGCCTATAAGTTACCAGAAAAAGTAAGTATGAGTAAGCGTGCAGATAGAAGTAAAATGCTGCACATACTTTCGGATAAAAAACGTAGAGCATTTTACGAGGAGCATATAGGTAAAACCTATCCTGTATTGTGGGAAGCAGAAAACAATAACGAAGAAATGTATGGCTTTACCAGTAATTACATTAAGGTAAAAACGGCCTACGACCCAGCCTTAGTGAATGAAATTACCAAGGTGCGTTTGGAGGAAATTGATACAGAAATGATTGTTGCCACCAAACAATTATGGTTTGAAACTGCGCACTAATTAGTGAATAGCCATTTTCATTTGCACATAAACTTTATAGCCTTTGCTCTTTTCTCCATTAATTATTTGAGCCAACACGGCTTCCATCAAACTATTTATTTTAAGCAAAGTAGCCGCATCCTTTACTTGATCAAAATCTAATGCTTCTTTTATAGAGCAAAAAGTATAGCCAACAAAGGCCCCAGGTTCATAAATTATGACGCATTGCTCTTTGTAGTTTCTGCCTTTGCCAACAATGAAATAGGCCTTTTTTTCGGCCATTAACATATCAAAAAAAACTTGTGCTTTATCGTTATAGGCAGCTACATTTTCTTGAACCAAACAATAGCCATCACAAATTTCATTCTTCACAGAAATGCACGTACCAGGGTTGGTTTGGCTATTACACAATTTAGGGCAAAGTCCATATTCCTCAATCATGCTATTGAGGTATTGCAAACCCGCGGCATGAGAGCCAAAAGTAACAAGAGGTTTTACATCTTTACGCACTCTATCTATACCAAATCGTATCTTGTTGTTTTGATCCAAATAATCATACAGACCATAAACCAGTTGCACCTTTTTTTGCGAACGATTTTCATTGGGCCAGAGTCTTCTAATTTCATGACTCTCCAATAGAATGGCCAGTAACTCATTGCCAGTGGCGGTATGACCAAAGCCATAAATATCGCGCATGAAGTTTTGCTTTTGCTTTGATTTTAATTCGCCACTAAAATGACTCGCCACTCTGCTTCTAATATTTTTTGCTTTACCCACATAAACCGCCAAACCTTTGTCGTCTACAAAATAATAAACACCTGGGGCTTTGGGCAATTTCTCAAAATCTGATTTGCTAACGTTGGGAGGTAATTGTTGCTCTTTGGAGCCTCTCTTTAGCGAATCCTCAATTTGATTTTCGACGTCATTTGCCAATAAGTGTTCAAACAACTTAACTGTTGCCTGCGCATCCCCACCAGCACGATGTCTATTAGCCAAATGAATACCCAAGGCGGCACAAATATTCCCTAAACTATAAGATTTATGTCCAGGTACAATTTTCCTGCTTAACCTAACGGTACATAATTTTTTAACATTCAATTCTAGCGACAGTTCCTGCAATTGGTTTTTAACAAAACTGTGGTCGAAGTTTACATTGTGAGCAACAAAAATATTGGCTTTAAGTAAATCATGTAATTGAGGAGCGATATTCGCAAAGCTTGGGGCATTTGCCACCATTTCATTGGTAATGCCTGTAAATGCTTGGATATAGGGAGGTATTGAAATCTCTGGGTTAACTAAAGTTTCAAAATGATTAGTAACCCTTTGCCCATCGTGAATAAATACAGAGATTTCTGTAATCCTATTTTGAGTAGGATGCCCTCCAGTGGTTTCTATATCTACAATGGCGTACAAAACGGCTCAAAAATAATCTTGATTTATAGCCAAGCATAATTTACTTATTCACTAGATCTGCCAAACGCAAAATTTAGTAAACACATGGCTGCTTGTGTTTGCAGCTTTAGTTCTCCATCCTTAAAATCGACATTAAATCATCTAACTCAAGCGGTTTGTCTAGTTTTCTTTTAACAATAGGATAGGATGCAATTTTTTCAAGATCAAGCGAGTGCGAGGAACTCGTAACAATGTATATTTCAGGAAACTGCGCTAGATCTAATTTTATGAATTCATCCAAAAAATCCCAACCATCCCAAATAGGCATATTTAAATCTAGAAAAATAATATCCGGGAGCGCTTCTCCATTAGTATGCAGTTTCTGCAATGCATGAAAAGCTTCATGCCCATTTGTATATTCTGATATAGTATTACTTAAATCATTAAGTAAAATCAAACGCTTGGCGAGCATTAGGTAAATCGAATCGTCATCAATGAGGCAAACACTTTTCATATAGTTTCTGTTGGAGTTGGCAAAAATACACTAAAAATTGTTCCTTGGTCTACTTTACTTTGCACTTCAATCCTTCCCCCCATGGCTTCTACCTGATTCTTGGTAAGAAATAATCCAACACCTCGGGCATCAGGATGCTTGTGGAAGGTTTTGTACATGCCAAATATTTTCCTTCCCTGGCGTTCCAAATCAATTCCTAATCCATTATCGCGCACATCTAACTGCACCATTTCATTGGCTTGCGTTATAGAAATTTCGACATAAGCGCTGCGACCTGCAGCCTTATATTTTATAGAATTTGTTAGCAGATTCAACACAATACTATCCAAATACGCTCGGTCGCCTTTAACAAATCTGCTATCCGATTTTAGAAATCGTATTTCAACGCCAGATGTCTCTGCAAGAGCATAAACGCTGGCAATCGCATTCTCGACTACAACTTTCAAATCGACTGCTGGAAATTGCTTATCATCCTCTGTCTGGATGAGCGCCACCTCCGACAAATTATGAATTACGTCTGTTAGATTATTAATTGCCGTCTGGAAATTTGCGAAATAAACATTGTCTTTGAAGTCAGGCCATTCTATTCTAAATAGCCCAATTAAGCCACTTAAATTGGAACTATGCGAACGTAGATTATGCGAAACAATGTGGGTAAAATTTCGAAGGCGCTCGTTCTGGCGCTGGGTAAGTTCGAGCAATTGCCGCATGTCTATCTCTGCTTTGCGAATTGAAGTAACATCGTGCAGATAGGCTTGTGAGCCAATAACTTCATTGCCTTTATAAATTGGAATAGCTCTTCCGGTTAGATTTAAAACAGAACCTCCTGTCGATAAAAACAAACAATTTAAATCGGTTACAATTTCACCCTTCATTACCAAAGGAATGATTTGTTGAAATTCCTCAAGCGTTTTTTTATCCAGGAACTGAGTGAGATAGAGGCCTTTTATA
>JBIKKC010000111.1:0-7618 GCA_044360615.1 Bacteroidia bacterium
AAACAAAAGCGATTTAACCCGCTGAGCAAAAAGCAATGCGTTTGTGATGCTGGTAGGTTTAAATGGTAACGGAGATAGCTTGAGTTTGGCACAGAGGGATAGTTGTAAGAATAGGGTTTTGGAGGCTTTTTGGGAAGAATTATGTAATTTCATAATTACCCTTTAAATGGCTATTAAGCTATTTAAACAACACAAAATTAATTTGCAATTGCGATTTAATCTATTAAACTTTGTTTTGCCAAAATTTAATGCTTATGAGAACCAAATTGTTTAACATTAAAATCACTGTTACACTTTTAATGTTTGCTTTCATTTTTTTATTTGAGAATTGCAAGCGCAAAGACGAGTGTGAGGGTGTTCTGGGTCCTCCGCCCAATAGTACTCATTTTGATAGTTTAGAATTATCTAAAATTCCTGATTGGAAGGGCGATAGTTTATTTTTTTATTCTGATGCTGGAGATACTGCATACATGTACTGTTATGACCAATCACCTCCAAACAATTACGAAAGTGAAAGTTATATAAATCCTTTGCCTTGCAACTACACAAGCTATTCTTACTATCCTTACCAAGCCTATTATTACCGTTCTAATGAACCAACCTTAAATGGGTTATATGTAGAGTTTTATAAAGAAGCTATTGGTTATCAATGGGGGCCTGGTCCACCAGTTTCAAGGGTTTTAATTCCAAAACTTGATGGTTTCACATTAAATGAGTTAGGGTTTAATGTTACCCCAAATGACTCTGTTAAATTAGAGGATGGAAGTATTTCTTTTGGTTGGAAAAATAGAGATGCGGCAACTACAATGAACTTAAAATTTGGTTTTTTGAAAATTAATTTTCAAAAATCATTAGTTAAATGGACAATATTTAAATATAAATTAAAAAACTAACTTATAATGAAATCTTTAATATTTACCTTTTATTTTTCTATAATAACTTTGAATTTATTTGGGGATAGAGGTGACCCCAAAACTCCAAAGGAGTTTTATAAAGGGCAGCTAAAAGAATCAAAGAATTTTGAACATCCAATTTCTATGTTTAATAAAAATAGATCAAGTCATTTTAATTGGAAAAATGATGTTGAAATTTTATTTAATGAACTAGTGAAATATGATCAACATTTATATTCAAAATTATTTGAAACCTCACTAGCTTTTCAAATGTACAAAGGCTTATTAGATGAGGCAAAAGGAGCAGAACCTGCTACTTGCGTTCACAATGTTGATGAGTGTTGGCATCCGAAATGGGTGAAGGCCAATGCTTTAATTTATCTAATTGGTGTAAATATTGTTGTTTCAAACGGTATGATGAATGTTACCGAAATGAACAATACCCAAAAGGAGGTGTATGGAAAAAATGCAATTAATGGCTTAGAAAAACTAAATTACAAAATACCACCGTGCTGGGGTGGAGGCAAAATTGTAATAATGTAAGACAGCGCTCTATGCAGTTAATACAATATTTACAAGCTTATGATTTATTAAAAACTGGGGGAATAATTGGTAATGATATAAACTCAAGAAATGATTCTCCAAGAGAAAATCTAAGAAAGTTTACAAGTGAATTGTATTCTACTTCTAGCAGAATAATAAACTCTAATATAGGTTGGAAAAAAAATCACGGAATAATTTCTTGTAGCGGGTTGGGAATGGCATCTTTAATTCTCGGCCAGGCGGGCGGGCGTAGGGATGAGTATGATCCAAATAAATGGTTTCAACGGGCACATGGGAGAAAACACAATGCAGTATGTTTAGATGAATGTGATGATGGATTAGAAGATAATTTTTTTGTTGGCAGACAAGCGGGAAATGATGTACCCACAACAAATTCTGATGGAACAGCAGGTTTTTCAGAAGGCCCCAATTATTTTCTAGATCTAAGTATGGCCCTATTCCCTTACATGCGCTGCAATTCTAACAGTTTAAGTTCTATCCATAATTTTAATTTATTAAAAGATTACCGATATGTTAATATGTTAAAATGGTACTATAATATACTTAACGTAGATGGTCAATTTCCTCAATACGATAACTCCAAACAAAGTCCAGGTAATATTTTCGGCATTTTGGGCTTAGAGGAATTCAAGGGGCATCCAACAAAAATTTTAACTAATTATTCTAATAACTTTACGAACATTGATATGCGTGGTGATTACTTATTGTCTTTAGGTTTTTTAAGTGGACAAAAGCCAGATCCAGAAGACTATTACAACGAAAAATCTGGTAATTTTATTCTTTTTGATGAAACAAGTAAGGGGAAGTTTACACTGCATACCTTATTTGAAACAGGGGTGGCTGTAGATAAGCCTGGCAATGGCAGAGATGGGACCCACGAGGACGATGATTTTGGTAGTTTTACTATTGATGCAAAATCATTAGATGACGCTGCTTTGAATATGCCTTTAATAATTGACCCGGGCTATGACCACAGGGTAAAATTTAATAATTTTTCATTATTAGGATATTACGGGCAACATAACACAATTGAAAGCTCTACTATTGGAGGCCAATTGCGCATAGGCGAGGCTGTTACAGAAATGTCTAAAGTAAATGGCATTTTGGGCGAGGGGACCATTAGAGGCCGTAAATTAGGAATGACAGCAAACAATTTCTTTCATAATTCAGAATATTTTAGAACGCTACTATCCTGGAATTTTGATAATCAATTGTATTATACGGTGCAAGATGAATTAGTCAACAATTTTGTTCCTTCATTATTTTTAATAAATATAACTGGAAATGGCTCACATTATTTCCATGAAACTTCAGATATCTCAAGCCCAAGAACTTTTAGAAAAGAAGGAGAGTACCATATTTATTCTTCCCCTTGTGCTAAATATTCAGGTAATTCTTTAAATCAATGGCGTGTACTCCATACTTATTTAGCTATAAATAATAATGGCAACCAAATTAGTGAAGATTCACATACATATACCCCAGCAATTGATCCCTATAATGAGGCTACAAGAGAAATTCTTACTGCACCGCCTTTTCTTACTTCTAACGCTCCCAATGATGATTATTATAACTCATCCCATACTCAGCTTGAATTAAAATCAAATTCCACACGTTTGAATTTACTTTCCATATATATTCCAATTAAATGCGAGGAGGAATTGCCATTTAACAGCAGAAGCCAAAGAACAGGCCTTGCCTATTTAACGTTAGGATTTAAAGAGCAATTAGATACTTCTGCCAGTTTAAGAAAAAATTTAACAGGCTCACCACAATTTACAGAGGATACTTCTGCTCATTTTCATTTGATAAAAGAAACCAATACTATTGATACTATCATTAACCCCTTTAAGTTTAAAAATGATTCTGCCAAAGTACTAAGCACAGATGCTAACCGCCTTTTTATAAACTATAGAGCACAAGCATATTTGGGTAAAAGTTTTGGCTTTTGCGAACCCGCTTACACTAGAATGAGAAGTATTGCTGCTTGGAACTCAACTACCCTAACATTGCAAAGTGACACATTTATTCAGAGTACAATTCCATTGGATATATCTTTTGGAATAGCATCAAAGAATTATTATGATTTAAATTATACAACTCATGGGGAGGTAACAGCTTATGATTCAGTCCGAATACAAATGTTTGGAGTAGAAAGAGGTATTGAATTAATAGGACTTTTTAGTGAAAGAGATACTTTGGCATCAAGATATGATTCCATTAATAAAGTTTTCATATTTAACCCACGAGAAGGTGGGCCATTTCACATAAACATAAAACCCACCAACCCATGCCTAGACTGCTATTTCCCTCCAAATGGCACCAATTTCGACACCCTTTTTATTGCAAATTCTAAAAATCAACATACCCTCGGAAATTCTAAAAAGATAAATGCCAACCATGGTAATTTAAGTATTGTAAACTCTACTAAGGTAAACATGTGTGCAGGGGTAATTCTGCACAATAAAGATTCATTAATTATTGAAGGTCCAGCACAAAGCATGCCCATGCGCGCAAGTTCTTGTGCAGGAATAGATTCTTTAATTAAAGGCAGCGATAACAGCATGTTAATTGTTTCTCCTTATGCTGCTTTGGTATTAGATGCTGGTAGCCACACCTATGTTAAAAAAGGTGCGGGCTTGTATATAAAGCAAAATGGTAGTTTAATTGTAAAAAGCGGAGCTTTGCTAGAAGTAGGTGATAGCGGCACAGGAGGTTGGGGGGAAATTATAGCAGAACCTGGTGCCTTTATTTACATAGAAGATAATGCAGTAATAAGGTACCGCCGCAGAATAGGAGATACAAGCGATAACAATACCATTAATTTTGCAGTTGGCAATGGCGGGGTAATTGCAGGCGTGCAGTTTTATATAGATTCTATACTTAAAGCAGATACTATTCTACCAGCAAGCACCTACCCAATAGCAATCTGTGCCTTAGATACCATAAACCCAATTGGCAACCCCTCCTATGGCTATACCAATTTTGGTAGGCCACAAGCTACGGCCTTCACTAGAAGCTTCCTATGCCCTCAGGAGCCATTTTCTATTAAGTTAAACAGATTGCTTAATGATGCCCAATTGGAAATAAGCGTATGCAGAGTAGATAGTGTTTGGCGAAAAAACCAAGATGGTAATTGGCATTGGAAAGATACCTGCATAAACGATAGCATCGTATTAGATTCTATGCCACCAGATCCTAGTTGCTTAGCTCTCAGCTAGGCAACCCAAGCGAAGAATACAGCTTTGATACCATAGGCATAGTGCCAGATACTTTTGATTTTCCTGGCTTTTATTTTAAAGGAGGAAGAAAATATATAGTAAGCTTTACTTATTTAAACGACTGTGGTACGGTTACCAAAGAACAAGAGGTAGAAATACCTACAGGTGCTTTAATTACCTTTGAACGCCCAACAGTTTACGCCAATCCAGTGCATGGCGCCAGAACGGTGCAATTGCATGGGTATGTAAACAGTGCAGATAGCTTTAGTTGGAGTCCGCAGGCTTGGTTAAACCGAACAGATACCTTGGTGGTAATTAGTACCCCTGGAGATAGCATAAGTTATGTACTCACAGCTTACCAAGGTAGTTGTGTAGCCTACGATACAGCCTTTATTAAATATAACCGAGTGGCCAATGCTGGTTTGGAAGATACGGTTTGCTATACCAGCACCAAAGTATTGTTGGGTAATGGCTACGACCTTTCTGTTTTCTTAGGCTATCTGTATTACAAGGGTGGTTCAGATTTTAGAGACAATTGGTTTATAGCTAAAACCACTTCAGACCCCGAGTATTTTAAATACCTAAGTATGTTTATGCAAACCAATACCTTTAAAAGTTGGGCCATGGGAGCAGGCAATTTGTATTTGCACTTTACAGAAGATTTAAACAGAGAAGGAACTATAAAAGAGCCTTGGTTTGCTAACTATTTTGAAACGCTTACAGAGTTTACAGACCCTGATATGTATGCCTTAGATACCTTTGTAACGCTGCTAAGTAGAAACACCAACTTAGCCAACAACTATAACAGTATTGGTAATTACACTAACTTTAGCAGCGGCTTTACAGACTTCTTTAACTATTATGAAGATTTTGTAGCTAACCAATTAAGCACAGTTAGCATGAGTTGGATAAAGATAACAGGTGCAGATACCAGCTTTAATGGCAGCTTACAAGAAAGTGCTATTGCCATAGATGAACCTACCAGAACTACCACCTATATACAACAAGTAATTACACCAGAATATGCAGAGATAGACGAAACCATAGTGTATGTAGATACCATACCCACAGTTGCCTTTGCCATACAATTACAATTTGATAGCACCGTGGTGTTTGAAAACTACACCGAACCCACAGATGGCTCAAACCGCTATAGTTGGAACTTTGGCGATGGCAGTGCCACAAGCAACCAAGTACACCCTTACCATACTTTCCCAGCATTTGATACCTTGTTTAGAGTTTGCTTAACAGCCTCCAATGATTGTGTTTCAAAGGGATAACCCAACCCAAGGCAATACCACCTTACAATACACCCTAAGCGAAAACGCCACTTTAGTAATCACCGATGCCCAAGGAAAACTAATATGGCAAACCGAATTAAATGCAAATAGCAATTCGGCTAAAGGCCAACAGCCAAGGGCCAACAGCCTTCCAACATCCGTCCTCGGTCCTCCGTCCTCCGTCCTTCTTACCATCCCCTCCCAAACTTTCGCCAACGGCATATATTTCTATACGCTTCAACATGCGTTTGGTTCAGCCAGAGGGAAAATTGTAGTGCAGCGATAGTTACAGCTAAAGGCCAACAGCTTTTTCTTCCCCTTCCAACATTTTTAAAAAATTACCTTACTTTTGAATTTAGGCTTAATAATTGTTTAGGTTCAAACCATGAGAAAAATACTTTATGTAGCATTGCTTTTTTTTGCTTTTCTAAGTTCTTGTAAGGGCCAGCAAGAATCAGTAGATTTAAGAACTGGTAGTGGTAGATTAATACGCAAGTTTGAGTACCACCAAAAAAGCAATTTTGATGTTGTAAATGGCAGACTTAATGCCGCTCTGGTTTCCAGTAATGGGTACCTTTTCGAAATTACAGCTATTCCTGTTAAGGCCATTAAGTGCGGTAAAAATTTAGCCGCAGGAACTTACGATATAGCCTTGATTGACAATAGAATGAACAAAACATTTATATTAAAGAGTGCTAGTAAACCAAAAGTTACAGTTAAATGTTTAAGTAATGGCGGCTACGAATTGATATTTACTGGAGATTTATTTAATGGTAAAGAAAAGGTAAAAGTTTTTGCCCGCCTCAAAGGAACAGTTAATCATTCACAAGACTTAAAAACGAACTAAACTACATACATGAGAAACCTATTTATTACAACTATTTTATTGGCTTTAAGCCTAGGTACTTTTGCGCAAACACAAAAATGGCAGAGTCCACAAGATGCTAAAAATAGTGCTGAGCTTCAACTTATTTTAAAGAACAATGAAGAGATAAGCAAAAGGCTAGTGGCAGAGAAAGCAAAAACCATCAATTATCCTGTTAGGCAAGTGGAAGCTAATGGAAGAATAATTGAGTTTGTTGGCCTAAGCGAAACAGGCATGCCTATTTATAATGAAACTACCAACAATATAGATGCTGCTAGAACTATTAGCACCAATAAAGTATGGCCAGGTGGCGGTTCTGGGTTGAACCTAACGGGTCAAGGCATGACCAACCGCATTGGTATTTGGGATGGTGGTGCAGTTAGGGTTTCGCACCAAGAATTTCAGGGTAGGGCTGTGCAAACAGATGGTGCCTCCTCTTTAAGCGACCAC
Organism: Bacteroidia bacterium; assembly: GCA_044360615.1. GTDB lineage: Bacteria > Bacteroidota > Bacteroidia > UKL13-3 > UKL13-3 > B1. The sequence goes on from JBIKKC010000111.1 coordinate 7,274, forward strand.
GCTACCCACGTGGCTGGTACCATGGTTGCCGGTGGCGTAAATGCCAATGCTAAAGGGATGTCTTACCAAGCGCCAATAAAATGTCATGATTGGAATAGTGATGTTAGTGAGATGGCTAGTGCTGCTGCGGCAGGTCTTTTAGTTTCTAACCACTCCTATAGCCAAATTAGCGGTTGGAATTACAATTCATCTCTTAACCGCTGGGAGAATTGGGCCGACCCCGATGTGAATGCCCAAGAAGATTATAAGTTTGGATATTATGATAATATTTGTCAAACCTGGGATCAATTGGCTAATACCTATCCTAATTATACCATGTTTGTGGCTGCTGGAAATGATAGAGGC
>JBIKKC010000112.1:0-7614 GCA_044360615.1 Bacteroidia bacterium
ATTTATTCGAATTGTTGTTAACTTTATTTATATTGTGGTAAAATATTTATGACAAATTCTTAAACTCATGAGATTCAAAAATATAATTGGACAGGAGAAAATCAAAAGGAAATTAATCGAAATTATTAGCCACAATAGGGTGAGCCATACGCAATTGTTTGTTGGCCCAGAAGGATGTGGCAACTTAGCCTTAGCAGTGGCATTTGCTCAGTATGCCAATTGTGCAAACCCAGAACCAGACGATAGTTGTGGCATTTGTGCTAGTTGTGTAAAATTTGACAAGCTCATTCATCCCGACCTTCACTTTACCATTCCAACCATCTCCCCAGTTAAGCAAAGCAGAGAATTAATTGAGGAATGGCGAGAAGCCTTTCTTGAAAATCCTTATTTAAGTGAATTTGATTGGTTAATGGAATTAGATAACAATGGCAACAAGCAGGGTAATATTACCGCCGAAGAATGCAGAGACATTATTAACAGGCTTTCACTTACCAGTTATGAGGCACGCTACAAAACACAAATTATTTGGCAACCAGAATTATTGGTGAAAGAAGGAAACATCTTGCTAAAATTATTAGAAGAGCCGCAAGAAGGCACCTTAATTATTTTAGTAGGTACCAACACAGAAAGAATTCTTCCTACCATTCTGAGCAGGGCTCAAACCATAAAAATTGCCAAGTTAACAGATGCAGAAATTAGTGATGCACTTATTCACTTGCACCATTGTGACCCTCAAAAAGCTAGCGATATTGCGCGTTTAAGTGATGGCAACTATAATATGGCCTTATCTTTATTAGATACAGAGCACGATAGTTATTTTGAACGCTATAGCACCTGGATGCGCTTTTGCTTTACAGGCAAAATGGAAGAACTTCAAAAATGGGTAGATGAGGTGAGTGGCAGTGGAAGAGAATATGTCAAAAATTTCATGAGTTATACTTCACAAATGATGCGTGCAGCCTTTATTCAAAAATATGGCGACCCTAGTTTACTGCGTGTGAATGAGGAAGAAATGAAGTTTATAACCAAATTTTCTGCTTTTATAACTCAAGATAATTTACCCGAAATTTTAAAAAGTTTAGATGAGGCAGTAGTGCATGCAGAACGCAATGCCAATCTGAAAATCCTATTTTTAAATCTTTCTTTGTATATTGGCGGACAATTGAGAAAAGCCAAGAAAGCAGCTTGATCAGTTATTTTAAGGCAAGCATTGCTTGTTTATTGTTGAACCTACTTTGAATAAAAATATATAGTATGGGATGTGTATCAGGATCTTGCGGCACCGGCGGTGGTTGCAGCAGTGGTGGTTGTAGCAGCGGTGGTTGTAATAAATTAAATACCTATGATTGGTTGGCAGAAATGGACCTGCCACCGCATATGAAACCTTTTGATATTGTAGAAGTGCATTTTAAAGGCACCCGCAAAGAATTTTATAAAGCCACTAACCTCAACGATTTCTTTATGAATGAATATGTGGTGGTGGAAGTTGAAAATGGATATGATATTGGAAAAGTAAACCTAAAAGGGGAGCTGGTAAAGCTGCAATTAAAAAAGTATAACCGCAGCGAACATGATACTGATTTTAAAAAGATAATTCGCTTAGCCACAGAGGCCGACATAGCCAAATTCAAGGAAAACCAAGAGTTGGAAGTGCCAACCATGTACAGAGCAAGAAGTATTGCTATGGAATTGGGCTTAAGCATGAAACTTAGCGATGTAGAATACCAAGGAGATAGACGTAAGGCCACATTTTATTATACTGCAGAAGAACGTGTAGATTTTAGAGAGCTTATAAAAAGATTAGCCGATTCGTTTAAGGTGCGCATAGAAATGCGTCAGATTGGCTACAGACAAGAAGCGGCCCGTTTAGGTGGCATTGGCTCGTGTGGCAGAGAATTGTGCTGTAGTACCTGGCTAACAGATTTTAAATTGGTAAATACGAGTGCAGCGCGTTACCAAAATCTATCCTTGAACCCACTCAAGTTAAATGGGCAATGCGGTAAATTAAAGTGCTGCTTAAACTTTGAGTTAGATTCTTATTTGGAGGCCTTGAAAGAGTTCCCTGATGAAAATAATTTTACACTTAAGTTTGAAGACGAACGCATCTTTAAGCAAGTAAAAACAGACATACTTAAACGCATCATGTGGTTTGCGCCTTACTCAGAAATTGGTGGCGATTGGCTTAGCTTGCCGGTAGCAGAAGTAAACGAAATACGAGAAATGAATAAGCGTGGCGTTTTCCCTCCTTTGGCGGTTCAAGAAAAGAAACAAACTAAATCTGAAAAAGGAGAGCTTGAATTTAAAAATGATATGGGCACTGGCAGCTTAACGCGTTTAGATGAGCGGGATAGGGGCAATAGAAATAAGCATAATAGAAGGCCACAAGGAGCTTCATCTAAAAGAAATCCCAACAACAAACCAAATCGTCCAAACAAAAAACCTAACCCACCAAAACCGCAAAACCCTTCATGAAAAATGGCTTTTTAGTTCTGCTAGGTTCAAGCCTGCTGCTATTCTTTTTAAGCAGTTGCGATAAGGCACGCATTATTGATGAAAACAAAGATATGCCTGCATATGGCTGGTATTATAAAAATAAATTAGCCTTTGATTTTGAAATTAAGGATACCAACCGTGTGTACAATGTAATGGTAAATTTAAGGGTGGGTAATGAATATCCTTTTAGCAATCTATTTGTAATGCTGAACCAAACCTCACCCACACAAAAATTAGTGAGCGAACGAAAAGAGATTTCTATTATTAATGAAAGTGGTATTTGGCAAGGAAAAGGATTAGGAAATTTATACGATTTTCAGGTACCAGTTATGGAGCGCATGCGTTTTAAAGAAATAGGTTTGTATCATTTTGAATTAGAGCAAAACATGCGTTTAGACACTCTCCCACATATTATGGCTGCAGGCTTAAGGGTTGAAGATCATGCGTTAAGCCAAGAATAAGATGGTTCTATTTAAACCACCGCTGCGCCATGCGTTGGGTGTAGCTGCAGAAATCTAGCAGTCCTTTATCATAAATTTCATTACCTAAACTTTCACCTGCTTCGTTTAATACTTCCTTTGTATAATGCGATTCAAAAATACGCGCAGATACTAATGACTCATGGTTACCAAAACTTATCAGTTTATTTAGAATTTGCATTAAATGTATGGCTGGTGTTTTGCCGCCTCTGCCAGTTGAAACACCTACAAAAGCGAAAACTTTATTGTTAAACAAATTAGAAGAAGAACTACTTGGCAATAGATGCAACATATTTAAAATCTCTGGCGTAGTGCTCCAATTGTACTCTGGAGAAATGATAATAAGTATCTGTGCTTCTTCTATGGTTTGAATCAATCTTTGTTGGAAGTCGCTTAATGCGCTTAGGTTCAAACCACCCTGAGCTATTAAAGGAATATCATAGGCCATAAAATCTATAACACTAACAGTGTGGGTTGAAGCATACACTTTTTCTATGGCGCGCGCTACTCTTAAGGTATTGTTATTCGCTCTGGCACTTCCCGAAATAATTCCAATCTTCATGATTACTGCTTTAGTATATAACTATCTTACCTTAACATAGTTTTTATAATCACCAAAACGATACTGCAAGAAGTCTTCTATGGAATAGATTATTTTATCTTTTAAAGGAATTAACTTTGTTATTTTATTAGGATCAAACTCCCAATCTTCGGCATCTAATTCACTTTGCATTAAAGTAGGATGCGTGCTATTAAAAAGCTTTACTCTGTCTATACTATTATAATAATCAAATGTTTTAACCTCGTTATATTTCTTCTCAAGGTACTGATCGTTATGCCAAAATTTCTCAAAAAATTCGGCTTTCTTACTCATGTTATCTGGCCTTCTTACATAGTTATAATGAAATACAGGCAAGTTGGTATCTAGCACTTTAAGTTTATAACCTTTGTGTTCTTGAAGATAGGCATCAAAAGAAGGATACCTTCTAAAGCCTTGCGAATCTTTGTAAGAATAAATATCTCGGTGATTTCTAATTACTCTAATTTCTCTTGTATGTTGGTATCTAGAGGCATTTAAATATTTGTAGCTGCCAAAAAAATTAAGGAAGTTAAACAACAAGCCTTCTATCCTTTCATCTTTATCGGCTTTAGCAATAAGCTCATAAATTTTATTCAAATCATTTTCATGAATACACTCATCTGCTTGTATATGAAAAGCCCAATCTCCTGTTGTTTCGCGAAGAGCTATATTTGCTTGTTGCCCAAATATTTTTCCGCTCTTGCGCAAATTCTCATCCCAAATAGTATCAATGATTCTAATCTTAGGGCTTCCCAAGGCTTCAATGGCTTCGCGTGTTCCATCTGTTGAATCGCCAACGGCAATTACAAATTCATCGCAGATAGGAAGAATAGATTGTATGGCTTGAAGAAAAGGATACTGGTAAGTTAAACCATTTCTTACATAAGAGAATCCACTTATTTTCATGCTTAATTAGTATTAGGAAGGTATTTAGCAATTAGCTTATAAAGGTTAAAATCTGGCTCACGCATTGCCTGCTCTATTTCAGATTCGAGCACCTCTAATTGAATCTCTTTAGTGCGTGCAGTGGCAATAAGTAACAACGCTCTTTGCGCCAATAAGTTTAGCTTTCGCTTTGCATTAACGGGTATTTTTTTATGTGCATCAATGGCTAAGGCTAATTCTGCAATACCCTCCTGTTTATGTGCCACTGTTTTTATAACAGGCGATTCCCATGCTGCATCGGCATGCGTGTGCGCCAATAGTTTTAAATTTTTATAAAAAGTATCGGCACCGGCTCTATCACTTTTATTGAGCACAAATATTTCACCTATCTCCATAATACCACTTTTTATGGTTTGTATATCATCTCCAGCTTCTGGCACCAGCACCAATACAGTAGTATCTGCAAGGGCAGCAATTTCTACTTCACTTTGGCCAACGCCCACTGTTTCTATAATAACCCTATCAAATCCTGCGGCTCTGTATAAATCGCAAACTTCAAAAATACGCGGAGATAAGCCTCCTAAATTTCCTCGGCTAGCCATGCTTCTTATAAATAAGTTGGGATGCAAAAAATGTTCGCTCATGCGCAACCTATCTCCCATTATTGCTCCTCTATTAAATGGAGAACTTGGGTCAACTGCAACAATCCCCACTTTTTCTCCTTGGTTCAACCAGTAAGAACAGAGGGCATTGATAAGCGTACTTTTACCTGCCCCTGGCGGACCCGTAATTCCCACAATGGCTACCTCAGAAAAGGTTAATTCTTGCAATAAAGCGATGGCATCGGCTTGGTTGTTTTCGAGTAAACTAATAAGCCTTGCCAGGGCTTTACGATTGCCCAAAGCCAATTCTTCTTTTAGAGCTATTAAATTATTAGCAGGCAATCTTGGCAACTCTATTGGCGTGGCGACCACCTTCGAAAGGGGTACTAATAAACATGGCAACAATTTCTTGGGCTAGTTCCAAAGAAATGAATCGTGCTGGTAAGCATACCATATTGGCATCATTATGGGTTCTGGCAAGTTTACTTAATTCAGCTTCCCAACAAATGGCTGCTCTAATTCCTTGGTGCTTGTTGGCTGTCATGGCAACCCCATTGGCACTTCCACAAATTAAAATACCTAACTCGCAAGCCTTAGTCTCCACGGCATTTGCCGCTGGGTGCGTGGTATCTGGGTAATCCATAGAATCTAAACTGTGGGTGCCAAAGTCTTTCACTTGGTGACCCAAAGCCGCTAACTGCAACTTTATGGCTTCTTTGTATTCGTATCCTGCATGGTCGCAAGCAATTGCAATGTTCATCTGTAATTTTTTTTGTTTCAAATATAATCAGGAAAGGATTGAACGCATAAATAAATTGCCCCAAGATTTAGGTTTAATTTGATTATTCAAAAACTTAATCGTAATATTGCAATATAAATATATAGAAAATGGGAGCCACCAAAACAGCACATTTTACAGAAGAACAAAACGAACTAGCTATTTTGGCTAAGGCATTGGGGCACCCAGCTAGAGTTGCCATTATAGCCTACTTGCTAAAGGTAGAAGCTTGTATTTGTGGCGATATTGTAAATGAATTACCCTTGGCGCAACCAACCGTTTCGCAGCATTTAAAAGAATTGAAAAATGCAGGTATTATCAAAGGAAATATAGAAGGTAATGCTATCTGCTATTGTATAGACGAAAATGCCATTGCAAAATTCAAAGCCTATTTTGAAGCCATCTCGCTCCAACTAGAAAAGAAAAAAAGCAATTGTTGTTGAAACAAAAATTACTAAAAACATGTTTGAACCTATTCAAAAAAGATGCGAAACGCTGATCCAAAACTTCCAAGAAATTAGCGCAGAAAGAAAGGCATTGTTAGAAAAATTATCGGCCTATATTCAGAGCAAGGTAGATAGTCAAAGTCCTATTCATCTAAATTATATTTGCACACACAACTCGCGTAGGAGTCATTTAGGCCAGGTATGGGCCAAGGTTGCAGCCACTTTTTACGGCGTAGAAAATATTTTTACCTATTCTGGTGGCACAGAAGCAACTGCCTTTAACCCTAATGCAATTGAAGCGCTAAAAACTGCTGGGTTTAGGGTTGAACCTACCAACGCAGATGTAAATCCCGTGTATCAGGTATATTTTAGTGAAACTGATTTTAGCATTTGTTTCTCTAAAAAATTTAACGACGAAGCCAATCCCAAAGAAAATTTTGCGGCCATCATGACTTGCTCCGATGCTGATGAAAATTGCCCCTTTGTAAGTGGTTGTGAATTGCGCCTTGGTTCAACCTACAACGACCCAAAAGCCTATGACAATAGCCCTTTACGAAGCGAAAAATATGCCGAACGTAGCAACCAAATAGCATTAGAATGTTTGTATGTTTTCTCTAAAATAAAAGTATAATGTCGGCAAATAATTGCGCACCAGTTGCAGAAAGAAAAAAGCTAAGTTTCTTAGACCGCTATCTTACACTTTGGATTTTTACAGCCATGGCATTTGGAGTTGGAATAGGATACTTTGTACCGTCTAGTGCTAATTTTATAAATCATTTTTCTAGTGGCACTACCAATGTTCCTTTAGCTATTGGCTTAATATTAATGATGTATCCGCCATTGGCAAAAGTAAAGTACGAGCAAATGGGAGAAGTGTTTAAAAACACTAAAATATTAGGCGCGTCGCTAATTTTAAACTGGATTATTGGCCCCATACTTATGTTCTTTTTGGCTTTAACCTTTTTACAAGACTACCCAGAATATATGATTGGCCTAATCTTAATAGGCTTGGCAAGATGCATTGCCATGGTAGTAGTGTGGAACGATTTAGCAGAAGGCAGCAGAGAATATGCAGCAGGTTTAATTGCTTTAAACAGTATATTTCAAGTACTTTTATACAGCGTGTATGCTTATGTTTTTATAACTATTCTTCCACCCTATTTTGGCTATACAGGTTTTGAGGTAAACATTAGCATAGGACAGATTGCAGAAAGTGTAGGTATATATTTAGGAATACCATTTGCACTGGGAATTATAAGCAGGTATGCCCTCATTTATTGGAAAGGAGAAGCATGGTTTCAACAAAAATATGTGCCGCTTATTTCTCCAATTACTTTAATTGCTTTATTAT
>JBIKKC010000113.1:0-7574 GCA_044360615.1 Bacteroidia bacterium
GTGATGGATTTGCAGAAATTACCACTGCAAATTTTAATGGTCACAATATTTCGGTTTACAGAAACACTACCACTGTAATTGGAGCTGTTCCAAGTTTTGGAACCGCCATTAATTATAATACTTCCACAAGTGGGAGCCCTACCCCAAGATTTATTTTTGCTGATTATGTAGACAACGACACTTTAATAGATATTATAGTAATCAATTATGGAAACCACCCAGTGGCCATTTTTAGAAACACCAGTACAAGTTCAACCATAAGTTTGGCTAGCCCTGTTTTTCTTCCTTCTGTAAACTTAGCAACTGGCTCGGCCTTAAAGGACTTAACTGGCGACAACAAACCAGATTTAATTGTAGGTGCCATGAATTCAGGGAATTCTCTTAGGGTATATCAAAACACATCCGTTGGTAGCACCATTAGTTTTGCCTCTGCTTTTACCTTAGCCATGAGTAATGTATACGAATGCGAAATTGCCGACTTTGACGGGGATGGAAGAAATGATATTATTGGTTCGAGCCAACCAAATCACAATATGGTGTTGTTTAAAAACAATTATGTAAGTGGAACATTTAATGCCACCTCCTTTTCTGCAGGGGTAACCTACGCAGTTGGCTTACAACCAACTGTGGTAACTGTAGACGACTATGATTTGGATGGAAAAATAGATTTTGCTGTGGCTAATTATGGTTCTGGCAGCGTAACTGTAAGGAAAAACATTCACTTCTTTCCTTCTCCCACCCTTAAAGCAAGCAATTTTACTGTTACCCCAAGTGGGGTTAACAATTGGCAATTAAATTGGACCAAAGGCAGTGGAAGTAGGAGGATTATTGTTGCGAGACCAGGAAATTTTACCAATAGCTTTCCAATTGATGGTGCAACATATACTGCCAGTTCTACCTTTGGAAGTGGCTCCATGATAGGCACCAACGGTTATGTAATATACAATGACTCTGGAAGTAGTTGCACGGTTACAGGACTGCTACCTGGAAGTGGCTACCACTTCTCTTTGTTTGAATATAATGGAGGTACTATTTACACCAATTATTTAACTAGCCCGTTTGATTCTACCTTATTAGGAGTGATAGGGAATACCTTTTATGCTAAAACCAATGGAAGACTTGATAGCCTAGGAACATGGGGCTCTAACCCAAATGGAACCGGCACGGCCCCCATTAGTTTTAATGAACCCAATTCCTATTATATTGTTACTAATAATACAAGCCCAACTATCTTAAGCAACTGGTTTGTTACTGGAGCAAATACTGCCATTATTGTAAACGGTGGATATAATTTAAACATTCCTACAGGGACAGTTTTTGGCGCAGATTCAATTGCTGTATTGTCCAATGGAACCTTAACCCTTAATGGCAATTTATTTGCTAATAAAGCATACTTTGATACCTTATCTAACGCACAATTTACTGCAAACACACCTCAAAATATTCCAGGGTTTAATTACTTTAATTTAATTAGTGTGGGTTCTGTAAAAACTTTGAGCAGCCCTGTTACAGTTAGAAATAATTTAACTTCACTTACTAATATTAATGGAAATTCACATACGTTAACCATTGGCAGCGGCCCTAACCAAAGAGGTGTATTGAATATGGCAAGCACTGTTTTTAATGGTAAACTTACACGTTGGTTTGGACCCAATCCACTAACCACAGATTTATCTTTCCCAATTGCCCTAAATAATATTTCGTACAATGCTGTGCTTAATTTTTCTGGTAACGTAAGTGCAGCTGGCACGGTAACCGTTGAGTTCATCCCGGGCAATCCAGGAAATGGAGGCCTCCCATTATTTGACTTTTCTACCACCCCGGTGGTTCAAATAAATAAGACTGCTGTAAATGGAGTTTGGCGCATAGAAAGTGGCAATGGTTTTAATATCGGTACTACCAACTATACCTTAAGTTTAACAGGCACGGGCTTCTTTGGGGTAAGTAACTTTGCTGAATTAAGAATGGTTAGAAGACCCTTAAGTGGAAGCTGGCAATTAGCTGGTTCTGCAGCGGCTAATAGCGGTTCTAATGCCAACCCAATTGTGGTAAGATCTGGTGTTAACGTTTTTGGCGACTTTGCAATTGCTGGTGATTTAAATACCAATCCATTGCCAGTTACATTGGTCTCGCTTAAAGGAAAATCAACAGCATATGGCGATGCATTGAGTTGGGTTACCTCTTCTGAACAGAACTCGGAGAAGTTTGACATTGAACAACTCACAGACGATCAATGGCTAGTTATTGGAAGTGTTAAAGCAGCAGGTAATAGCAGCACCAATCAGCAATACTCCTTCTTAGCTAAAGGGCAGTTTGGAGAAAATTTTTATCGCTTAAAAATGATTGATTTAGACCAGCAATTTACCTATAGCGATGCAATAAAAATTGGCGCAAAAGAGGAGCAAGTTTATTCGTTTTATCCTAATCCGAGTAACCACAGCATTTATTTAGAAGATACCCAACTTAAAGAAATTGAAATCATAGATATGCTGGGCAAGGCAATGGTATTTTCTGTAAGTGAGGGAAAAGTTGATATTAGTGTTTTAGAAAACGGTTATTACCTCATTCGCTTGAACCAACAACTGCAAAAGCTAATTAAAAATTAAATTCAATCTTGTTCATTTATTATGAAATTTAAATTACTTGTTTTTCTTTTTATTCTAACCTCTAGCATTAAAGCCCAACAAGCGGATGTTAGCAGAGATATTGAAATGGGCAAACAAGCCTATAATGAGGTGGCCCAAACCATGGGGTTCTACAATAACCCCCCTTTAGAAGCATTCCTTCGTAACCTAGGTAACAGATTAGTAGCTCAACTTAAGCAACCCTTATTTAACTACGAATTCTATTTAGTAGATGCAGCAGAACCAAATGCTTTTGCTGTTCCAGGTGGAAAGGTATTTGTAACAAGGGGATTATTATTGCTTCCTATAAGTGAAGATGAATTGGCAGGTGTTATTGGACACGAAATTATACATACCCAAAACAGACATTCCATACAGCAACAAAAAGAAAATATACTAGGTGGTTTATTGTCGTTGCCAGGTGTTTTAGTTACTTCTTTTTTTCGTGGACCCATTGGGGAAATAGTTGCTTCTCCCTTTTTAAGAGCAGGTAGTTTAATAAACTCGCAATACAGCCAAAGCCACGAAACAGAAGCAGATAAACAAGGTGTAGCTCTCGCCGCAGCTGCAGGTTATAAGCCCCAAGCACTTGCACCCATGCTAAAAAGGCTAAACTTAGAAGTAGAATTTTTGACCCAAAATAAAGAGGCAAAAGACTATTTCAGTTCACATCCTTACACCCCTGATAGAATTAAAAACATCAATAAAACATCTGAAAAATTAACCGTAGCTAAACAATCAGCTTTACTTCCACAAAATGAGTTTTTACATCAACTAAATGGCTTATCAATTGGTTCAAATCCAGAATATGGCTTTGTGCACGAAAACAAAATCTACCACCCGCAACTAGGACTTCAAATGGATACCGTGGAGGGTTGGAACTTTTCCTTTGAGAGACATAATTTGAGTTTAGCCAGTACTAAACAAGATGCTACTATCGCCATTCAAATGTCACCAGATTCTGCTAGCGCATTTGCAATGATGAAAAAAATAGAAGACATAACCCGCAAGAAAACTGGCTTAAACCCTTCACGCGCCGAAGCAAGCAACTGGTTTGGATATAAAGCAGCCATATTAACTTATAACACTACAGAAAATGGAAGAGCTGTTGCTATACAATATACAATTGTGGAATACAACAACCAATTGCTCAAAATTGTTGCGATGGGTTATAAGGAACAAGAAATGGCAATGAACAAGGTTTTAGGCTATCTAAAGCCTATACAAAGAAAAGACTTACCACCGGCTACCTCCTTAAATATTGTAGTTAGTGAAACCAAAGAAGGTGAAAGTATTTCAGAATTTGCTAAACGTTTGAAAATAGAAAAATGGAGCAATGTTATTGGAGGCCTCAACGATAAACATGACAGTTACCTTTGTAAAAACGGTGAATTACTAAAGTGGATTCAATACCAACCTTATTCCTTTCAATAAGAAAAGTATTAGAAGAAGCCAAAGTATAGATTAGCTTAACATCTATGAAATCCGCTGCATTGCTTAAAGTTGGAGATACCGTTGCCATAGCTGCAACAGCAAGAAAAGTTTCTGAAGAGGAAATGCGCCCAGCTATAGAGTTATTGCAATCGTGGGGTTTGCAAGTGCATATTCCAACAGAACTTTATGAGGCCGAAAACCAGTTTGCAGGTAATGATAAAATTAGGGCTAAGGTGTTCCAAGACCTTTTAAACAATCCAACTATCAAAGCAATTTTCTGTGCAAGGGGTGGTTATGGTACAGTGAGGATGGTAGATCAACTAATGGTTAATCCGAATAAGGAATTTCCATTAATAGTGGGTTATAGCGATGTAACCGTATTACTTGCACATGTTTGGAAAACGCTGAAAAAAACTAGCCTTCACGCACCCATGCCTTTAAACATGCAGCCAGAAAAAGCAAACCAAGAAAGTTTAGCATACTTGCGCAAAACATTATTTGAAGGTCCACAAAGTATTGAATTCCCAACACACGCTCTCAATTCCTTAAATCAAGATATAGAAGCTAGCACCTTAATGGGAGGAAATCTTTCTGTGCTTTATTCTATCTTAGGTTCAAACAGCTTCCCAGATTTAAAAAATTGTATTCTTTTTTTAGAAGACCTAGATGAATATGTTTACCATATTGATAGAATGATGCAAGGCCTAAAGCGCGCAGGAGCGCTTAATGGACTTAACGCAATTGTGGTGGGCGACATGAGCGATATGAAAGATAATGCCATCCCTTTTGGCAAATCTGCTTATGAAATTATTGCAACAGTGGCAAATGAACTTAATATTCCTGTTGTTTTTGGATTGCCTGCTGGGCACGAACCGCTAAATCTTGCCTTATTAATGGGGTATACTTATAACGTTCGTTTAAAAGAAAATTTAATCCAACTTGAACCGTTAAAAAGTTAGAATTAAAAGTAGGCTTTAATCACAAATACCCCTGCAATTACACAAACTAAATCTACCAAAAGCATAATGCTTAAGGTATATCTGCTATCTTTAATATTTACTGAACCAAAGTATAAAGCCACTACATAAAAAGTAGTTTCTGCCGCGCCTTGAAAGAGGCAAGCCAATTGACCCGTCATACTATCTGGACCATACGTTTTCATGGCATCTAACATAAAACCTCTCGAACCACCTGCGCTAAAAGGGCGCATTAAGGCCACAGGAATGGCATTTATAATTTGAGAATCTACCCCAAATACCTCCATTACAGCAGTAATACCATTTAATAAAATATGCATGAGGCCACTGTTCCTAAAAATACTTAAGGCCACGAGCATAGCTATCATGTAAGGCATTACACGCAGGCCAGTAGTAAAACCATCTTTAGCACCATGCACAAACGAATCAAAAATATTGGTATTGTTGTTCTTAAAAACCTTCTCCTTATAAATACTATAAGCCACAATAGCCATTATAATAAAGATGAGAACAGCATTACTTAAGTTACCTGTAAAGTGCATTTTAGTAATGCCACTCATGCTATTGATATAGATTAACAATAATGCTATGATAGAACTAATTCCCCCTACAAAACCAACTACCACCAAGTTAACCAAATTAATGCGCTGTTTAATACTTACAAATATCAAAGCAGCTAGAGTTCCTATAAAAGAAGTAATAATGGTAGGTAACATGATATCGGCTGGGTTAACTGCATGTTGTGCGGCACGGTAACCAATAATACTTGTAGGAATTAAAGTTAAGCCCGCAGCGTGTAAACACAAAAACATAATCTGGCTATTGGTAGCCTTATCTTTTTCGGTATTTATTTCTTGCAAACTTTCCATAGCTTTTAAGCCAAAGGGTGTTGCGGCATTGTCTAAGCCTAAAAAATTTGCGGCAAAGTTCATGGTCATGTACCCATACGCCGGATGATTTTTAGGCAGCTCGGGAAAAATTCTAGCAAAGAAAGGCGCCATAATTCCTGCCAATTTACCTATGGCATTCGAATCATTTAACAAGTTTAATAGGCCGCAGAAAAAAGTAAGATATCCAATTAAAGGCAACCAAATATCCATTATCGTATTTTTGCAAGTAGGGAAAATGCCATCTGCAGCCTGTTTGCCCTCGCTTACTTCCACAATATTATTTTCTAACAACTTGTATGACTTACCATCTGCAGCACTAAACCCAACACCCTTAGTTTGGCTAAGTAATGCCAGCATAGCCGTATCTTGAGCAAAGCTTTCTAAAGTAAGTTCTTGAACCAACACCGCATCATTCTGTTTGCCGTTTACCATGCCATTTAAAGAATATAAACGACCTGTTCCTAACATATAAAAAATGAATGCAACGCTAATTACAATCATCCAACTCCAAAATCTACTTAATGCCATTTCTTATTTATGTAAGTTCAATTTTAGGAGATTTGGGTCAGACAGAAAAAAATAGTTTTACCAAGGCCCTAAACTAGCCCGAGATCTATATATAAGAAATACAATTCACTATATTTGTAATACGTGATTCAAAAAAAGCTACATATTTCAGAACAAGAAAAGTTACAACATCGCCTATCTTTAACCTATGAGGAGCGATACAAAGCCGCTATGCGTATGATTAGGTTGGTGCATAAGTTAAAGCAGGCCACTATCATTAAAACTGACAAGTAAAAATGGATATACTTGATGAGGAATTATTAGGACTGTGGGAATCCCTTTCCAAAAATGAAGTTCAATATATTATGGTAGGCGGATTTGCTGCCATTATGCATGGGATTTCACGAATAACGCAAGATGTTGACATTTGGATTAAAGATACTCCTGATAATCGGTTTCGCTTAAGAAAAACTATAAATGAATTAGGATTAGGAGATTATGAAAGTTTTGAAAATATAGATTTTATTCCAGGTTGGACAACCATTTACTTAGGACTTGGATTAGAATTGGATATAATGACTTACCTTAAATTATTTCCTCAAACAAGTTTCGATGATTGTTATCAAAAAGCATATAAGGCAATTATTAATGATATCTCTATTCCTTTTCTACATATCAATCATTTAATGGAAGAAAAAGCAGCAAACTCTAGGCCAAAGGATTTGCTTGATTTAGAAGAATTAAAGAGAATTATTGAGGAGGAGAAAAAACAACCTTGAAAATCTATACTTAAACTATAATATTTCAAGGTTAACACAAAAAAATGGCCCAAAGCAAAACTCTGGACCATTTAAATAATAATTATAAATTTCGAATACCGAACACTGAATGTCGAAGGCCTAAAAGCTATGGTCCATGGACTATGGCCTATGGACTACCCCAAATACGCTTTCAAAATTTTGCTCTTGCTAGATTTACGCAATCTGCGAAGTGCCTTTTCTTTAATTTGACGCACGCGCTCTCGGGTCAACCCTATCTTTTCTGAAATATCTTCTAAAGTATGCGCAGGGCCACCATCTAAGCCGTAATAGTATTTTAACACATCACGCTCTTTCTCGCTCAAAGTTGAAATAACGCGGTTA
>JBIKKC010000114.1:0-7484 GCA_044360615.1 Bacteroidia bacterium
TCTTAAAGCCTCATTTCCGCCTGCCCAACCACGGTCTTTTTCTTTGGAATTTAATTCGAAAACAGGTCCTTTATAAGTATTTCTGGTATCATCATTAAAATAGCAAATAGGAGCATCTTCTTTGTACCAATGCCAATCTGGATTTTTGTTATATTCTGGATCATTACTATCTATCCAAGGTTCGCCATAAATAATAATGTCTGAGGGCAACTCTTGCTTCAATCGTAATAAAGTTTGTTTATCTGTTTGACCTGCCAAATCAATTCTAAATCCATCTACTCCAAATTCCTCAATAAAATGTTTACATTGATCAATAATCCATCTTTGGGTCATATACCGATTTTCACTTTTGGTTTCATTGCCATAAGCTCCAATATGTTCAAGGTTTTTTGTTCTATAATAATATTGTTTGTCAAAGGCATTAAAATGAAACAAGTAGTTTCTTCCATCCATATTTTCGGCGGTATGGTTAAACACAAAATCTACAATTACCGCGATTCCTTTTTGATGAAATGCCGCAACTAGATCTCTGAATTGTTCTCTTTCAGAACCGGGTTCAGAACCTGTTTTTCTATATCGGGTTTCAATGGCAAAGCTATGTGATGTTCTATACCCCCAATCATAGTTTTCCCTTGCCACCCCTTGTTCAATCATATATGGGTCATTTTTAAATGTATTTTCCCATTCGTCTTTTGGCCAATGCAACATTTCCTGAACGGGCATTAAATGCACAGTATTGATTCCCAAATTACATAAATAATCAAAGCCTATTGATTCACCCCTTTTGTTCTTTAGTTTAGGAATAGTCATTGCAGGCAAAGTGCCTGTTAAGTCTGATGATATGGGTAATTTATCCGTAAAATCCTGCAGGTGCACTTCGTAGGCTAATAGTTCTTCCATTTTAGGCCTTCCACCAACCAATGGCTTTGCAGGTATAGTTTTCTTAACCACCCTGCACTTACCAAAACTATCATCACTCACCCTAGCATAGGGGTCACTAATATGCACGGGATGGGTATCAAAGAAATGATTTCCTGGGTCGTTAAAACCATGAACCGTATAATCATACCAAATGCCATTTAAGTTTTTAGGAAAGGTAATTTCCCACACACCTTGGTCATCTATACTTAAGTTGTGAACTTCAAAAGGGGTAATATCATCCTTACTTTGATAGAGGTATATTTTAATCTCATTGGCCCTGGGTGCAAACACCCTAAAGGTGGTTGTTGTTTCATTCTCATTTATATTAGCTCCCAATTCTTTGTCACTTCTTAAATGTTTGAACCAACCCTCAAAACTAAGTATTTCTCTAGTTTTCATTATAGGGAAATCCATATAATAAACTCTCCGTTTATCTATACTACCTTTTGGTATTAAGGTAAAAATTAAAGTTTCTGATTCCAATCTTTTTGTAATGCTTTGTATTGAAATTTTATTACCAGAGGCGTCGCTTAAAATAAAGCTTGAGGTATCAAATCGATACTTATCTAATTCTTTAAACCCTTTAATTTGGACTTCAATTTCTGTATTGCTCAATATTGTTGCAGAAAGGGCGAAAGGCTCTACTCCTTTTAAGAACACTAAATTTCCACCCACCGCATTGGCAGCTTGCTTAGGTGGCTCTAGCCACTTGCCATCTGCTGTTCTAAATTTAAAAGTGCTTGAAGGTTTCACTATCTCAAAATTGGGATTATAAATACATAATTTCCACTTGCCATTACCTAAGGGTTTTAGTTGCCAAGAGCGGTCCTTAAGGTCTTGATTCCAATTTCTGAAACTCCCAGTAACAAGAAAGAAATCAGATTTTATTCCATAATCTGTTTCATTTAAAAGAAAACAAGTGCTATCTCCACCATGCTTGTATCCAATTATCCAATCTGCCTCGTTTTGAGCCCAAAGAGCATTAGCAGTAAGAAATGTAAACAGAATTAAAAATCCATATTTTCTCATTAAGCGAAACTCGGGAAAATTTATCAAATTTTGTTGAAGCTATTTTGGCATTTGTTTTGGTCTATAAAGATGTAACAATTGATTAGCACGGCCTTAAACAAATAGATAAGCATATGAATATCAAGATATCCAGGTTTAACTTCTTCGCGCAACCTACCCTCCAAAATGACAATTTAAGCCCATTTTGGGAGATAAAAATACTTTTGGTTGAAACAAATCCGAGTATCATCAGGATGGTTGAAAAAGTTTTAGAAAATACGCGAGTAATGCATTTTTTAAGGCGTATTAATAATCCTCAGGACCTTAACTTTGAGTTGGTTTACAGTAAACCAGATGTTATTATTACAGGTAGAACTTTAGATAACATGAACGCTAAACAGGTTTTAGAATTAACGCGCATACACGCGCCAGCGTTGCCCACTATAGTGCTTGCAACAGATTACAATGAACAACTTAATTTTGAACTGATAGAAAATGGCGCTTATGATATTATTTTCCATAGTGAAATAAAAAGGCTACCACATGAGATAGCCTTTTTAAGTGAAGAGTTTAAAAAACGTAAAATTGCTTAGCCTTTGCCTTGCTGTTTTTGGCGCAACATCTTCAGCAATTCCTTTTTAAATTCTTGTTCAGCAACAAATAGTTTTACTACTTTTTGTGGGCTAATAACCTTTTTAAATTCATTGGTGTACTGTTTTGTAATGTCCAACTCTTTTGATCTAAATTCAATCATATCGCGTAGTGCTTTATCAGCTTCTGCGGTACTCATTTGGTCTATGTTCTTTAGCTCATCTACCATTTGACCTCTAAAATCTTTTCTAGATTTTTCTAATTCGGCAGTATATTTATTGTAAACTGGCCAAAACTTTTGAGCCTCTTCCACGCTCAAATCTAGCTTCTCTGTTATAAAAGCAACCTTTAAAGATTCAATCTTTTCTTTCTTATCTGCACGGGGATTTTGTGCTTTTGTAAAATTAGCCAAACCAAAGGAAATGGCTATGATTATTAGGTAGTTTTTCATATTTTTATTTATTAGAGCGCGTCTATAATTAAGTTGTTTTCTGTTTCAAGTAAAAAGTTTTCTGTTTGGCTTAAATCTTCTTTTTCAAGTAATTCAATTTCATTGCACCAACCCGCCTCGCAGAGCAAATCAGCATTAAGTTCTATTTGCTGCAATTGTTCTATAAGCTCATCCTCACTTGGGCCGCTAAGCTTGGTTTGGCTTTGCGGGCTTGGTTCGAACAAGAATAAGCCAAAAACCACCAGTAGCATAGCTGCTATGCTAGCACCATTAACCCATAATTGTTTTACCTGCAACTTAAAAACCTTGGTATTTTCCTTGGGTAGCTGTTGCAAAATTTTATTAGGCAAGAGTTCAAAATATTGCTCTGGCACTTCGAAACCATTTTCTTCTTGCTTTAAGCTGCTTAAAAAGTTTTCTATATCTTTATTTTCTTGGTTCATTTGATAGATAGGATGTTTAAATGGCTTATTGGTTTAACGACTGTTTAACAAATAGTTCTATTTTTTTTACGGCATGATGATAGGAAGCCTTTAAAGCACCAGTGCTCGTGCCCAGAATGGCTTCTATTTCTTCATATTTTAAGTTCTCGTAATACTTCATGTTAAATACCAAGCGCTGTTTCTCTGGTAAGGTAAGAATGGCTTGTTGTAAAATGAGTGAGGCCTTATTTCCATTAAAGTAGGTGTCCGAAGTTAAAGTTTCACCTAATTGCTCTTGAAGCTCTTCCATACTAATATTTTGATTAGCCCGTTTTTTTTGCAAAAAGTTTAGCGCTTCATTGGTGGCAACTCTGTATAACCAAGTGTAAAACTGGCTGTCCTCTCTAAAATCTTTAAGTTTTTCCCATACTTTAATAAAGGTATTTTGAACCACATCATCCGCATCATCGTGGTTAATTACAATGCGTCTAACCTGCCAATAAACCTTACGATTATAGCGACTAAGCAACACCCCAAAGCACTCTTGGGTATTCAGTCCTAGTTTAAACTGCTGAATGAGTTCCTTGTCAGAGAGGTTATCTTTCATTTAAAATGATGAGGTTAAGATAAGGGAAATGGCTTAAGGTTTAATTAGAAAAATGATTTTTATCAAAAAATATATTGTTAACTTATACTAAACAGTGCGCCACTATCTTTGACCCATGCAAAAACACACAAAATTTGTAAGTGCAGAAGAAGCTGTAAAGCATGTATCTTCTGGAAACAGGGTATTTATTCATGGAAGTGCGGCCACTCCTAAAGTTTTGTTAAAGGCTTTGGTTGATCGCAAAAAAGAGTTAAAGAATGTAGAATTGGTGAGTGTTAGCACTGTTGGCTTTGATTTAAATGATGAATCTTTCGAGGGACATTTCTTTATTAACTCTTTGTTTGTTTCTGAATCAGTAAGGAAGGCTGTTAATAGCAGTAGAGGTGATTATATCCCTGTTTTTTTAAGTGAAATTCCTGGTTTATTTCATAAGAATATTTTACCATTAGACATTGCCATGTTGCATGTTTCTGTTCCTGATAAACATGGCTATGTTAGTTTAGGAACTTCTGTAGATGTGGCGAGAGCTGCTGCGCAAACAGCAAAGATTATTATCGCTCAAATAAATCCGCAAATGCCAAGAACCCATGGCGATACTTTTTTACATATTTCTAAAATTGATTATGCCGTTTATGTAGATGAATCATTACCAGAGGTTAGCTATTCTGAATCGGTGGATGAAGCTTGCGAGCAAATTGGAAAAAATGTGGCCGCATTGGTTGAAGACGGTGCAACCTTACAATTGGGAATTGGAAATATTCCAGATAATGTGTTAAAGAATTTAGGTTCACACCGAAATCTTGGATTACATACAGAAATGTTTTCTGATGGGGCAATTGACTTGATTGAAAAAGGCATTATTAATAACTCAAAAAAGCGCAAAGTTAATGGGTATTGCGTAAGTGGATTTTTATTAGGTTCAAAACGTTTATATGATTTTGTAGATGATAACCCTATTGTAAAGTGCATGGATATTAGTTATGTTAATGACCCGCATGTTGTAAAGCAAAATCCTAAAGTTACCGCTATTAATAGTGCAATTGAGTTAGACTTAACTGGACAAGTTTGTGCGGATTCTATAGGTATGTTTCAATATAGTGGCATTGGGGGGCAGATGGATTTTATAAGAGGAGCTTCCCTTTCTGAAGGGGGAAAACCGATTATTGCACTGCCATCTAGAACAGGTAAAGGAGTGCCTCGATTAGTTCCCACATTAAAAACAGGCGGCGGAGTGGTTACCACACGTGGGCATGTGCATTGGGTAGTAACAGAATATGGAGCGGTAAACCTTTATGGAAGGAACATGGAACAAAGGGCAGATTTATTAATTAGTATAGCCCACCCAGATGATAGAGAATTGTTAAATAAAGCAGCTTGGGAGCGCTTTAATAAATAACTAGTTTATACCATATTTCTTCTTAAACTTAGTTGCTAGTTGCTGTTGCTCGTTATTGAGTTCAACAGTTTCTCCTTCTATAAAAGCAGCAATTAATACATTGGTGCGCATGTCTAAGAGATCGCCCTCTGCAATAAGTAAGGAAGCGTCTTTTCCCACTTCTAAGGAGCCCAAACGTTGAGCAATTCCGAGTACTTCTGCTGCGTTTAAAGTAATGGTTTTTAAGGCTTCTTCCTTACTTAAGCCATAAGCTGCCGCTGTGCCTGCAATAAAAGGAAGGTTTCTACACTCCCAACTGCCCTCTTTGCTTAGCACAACTTTTATTCCAGCCGCATTTAATTGGGAAGGAGTTTTGTATGGTTGATCTATATCTGAGGCTTTGGTTAAAGGCAAATTGTGCAGACTAGATAAGATTATTGGTATATTTTTATTCTTTAAAAAATCTATCACTTGATAGGCTTCAGAAGCCCCAACAAGTACTAATTTTATGGCAGGAAACTTTTGTTGAAAGAAATTAATAGAACTAATGATTCCTTTTGCTTCCGAAGTATGAATATATAAATTTAATTGCCCTTTAAATAATCCTTTCATAGCATGTAGCCGAGCATTAAATGTAGCGTTAGTTGTTTGGCTATATTGGTAGGCTGAGAGAAAGAAACTTTCGATTTCATTTATTTTTTCTTTGCTCTTTAACAATTGTTTTTCTGCATTTTCATGGTTGCTTGATGAGGTGAGTAGAGAAGGCCAATGCAGGTGAATACCATCCTCTTGAATGACTGCCGCATCTTCCCAATTCCATGCTTGTGTTTTTACCAAACAGCTAGTTCCACTAATGGTGCCACCTTGCGGCACAGCCTGCGCGTAAAGAATACCATTAAAAGTTGCCGTAGGAAGAATTTTGGAATCTGTGTTGTAAGCAATTAATGAGCGAATATTAGGGTTTAGGTCTCCTGTTTCATTGTAATCTCTGGTTGCCCTTACGGCATCAATTTCGTTGAGACCCATTATACTATTACAAGCTATTATACCTGGATAAATATGTTTACCACTTGCATCAATAACTTTGGCATTTTTATATAATGCGGTTAGTTCTTTACCAACGTGAATGATTTTACCCTTTTCAAAAACAAGTACCCCTTTTTCTATGGTTTCACCATTGCCAATATGGATGGTGGCATTTGAAAGTATAGTAGTTGTATTTTGGGCTTTAACAACAAAAAACAACGTACATATAGTAATGCTTAAAATATATTTTTTCATTTAATTATAGCTTAATGGTTAATAGGTTTCAACAGTATCACAATGGTAATCGGGATCATCCACACTTACTTTCTTTTCAACTTTTTCGCCATTTTGTTTGGCTAAAATCATTTTCTGAATGATGCGTTGACGCTCCAATAAAACATCATTTCGCAAAGCCTTATCTTTTTCTATGCTATAATAACAAATACCATCTACTAAGGTTAATTCTGCTTTTGCATAAATGCTTAATGGATTATCACTCCAAAGCACGAGGTCGGCATCTTTTCCAACTTTAATACTACCTGTTTGCTTATCTAAATGTAACATTATAGCAGGGTTAAGGGTAACCATTTTCCAAGCCTCTTCTTCTTTAATCCCGCCATATTTAACCATTTTAGCAGCTTCTTGGTTTAGTCTTCTGCCCATTTCTGCATCATCGCTATTTACTGCTGTTGTTATTCCCATTTTATTAAGAATACTTGCGTTTTGCGGAATAGCGTCAATTACTTCATATTTATAAGCCCACCAATCGGCAAAGGTACTTGCACTTGCACCGTGCAGTTTCATTTTATCGGCTACTTTATAACCTTCTAGAATATGGGTGAAGGTATTTACCTTAAAGCCCAAACTATCCCCTACGTGCATTAGCATATTAATCTCACTTTGCACATAACTATGGCAGCTAATAAATCTCTTTTTATTCAGTATTTCTACCAATGCTTCAAGTTCTAAATCCTTTCTTGTGAGCGCAGGCTCCTTTTTTATTTTTTGTTCATAGGCCTTTGCTCTAATAAAGGCGTCGTAATAAACTTGTTCAACTCCCATGCGCGTTTGTGGGTAACGTGA
>JBIKKC010000115.1:0-7457 GCA_044360615.1 Bacteroidia bacterium
GGCCATGGTAAGCGTTTTATTAATAATCTTTCTATCTAAGCCAAAACTATTTTGATAATAGCCGGCCCCTTCTTTTAAACAAGTTGGTTTACCATCTGTGATCATAAAGATTTGCTTGTTGCTATTTTTACGTTTACGCAACATATCCATGGCTAATTCTAAGCCTGCATAAGTATTGGTATGGTATGGACCCACTTGTAAATAAGGCAAGTCTTTTATTTCGATAGGCCAAGCATCATTACCAAACACCAGAATATCGAGCGTATCTTTAGGGTATTTTGTTTTAATTAATTCTGCCAAAGCCATAGCTACTTTTTTAGCAGGAGTAATGCGGTCTTCTCCATATAAAATCATGCTATGACTAATATCTATCATGAGCACTGTTGAAGTTTGAGATTTGTAATCCTTTTCACGAATTTCTAAATCATCTTCGGTAAGCCTAAATTGGTCGATACCATGATTTAATTGCGCATTTTGCAAACTTGCGGTTACATCTATTTGATCTATGGAATCGCCAAATGAAAACTTGCGCGTATCGCTATTGGCTTCATCTCCCTGACCTGTTTTATTGCTGCGGTGATTTCCTTTGTTGCCTTTTTTTATTTTACCAAAAACCTCCTCTAAACTTTGTTTCCTGATGGTTTGATTGGTTTTGGAACTAGGCGTTAAATTACCATTTGCCGGATCCTCTTTTAAATAACCTTTGTCTTTAAGGTCTTGAATAAAATTACCCATGCCATAAGCATCATTGGTAATCTTGTGCTCACGGTCCAGCTGATTCATCCAATCTATGGCCTCTGCCACATCTCCATTGGTATATTGCATAAGCTGCAAGAAAAGGTTCAGTAAACGTTGAAAATCATCTCCATTTTCTTCGCCCGGAATATATTTACTAAATAGGTGGCCTCGCATATTGGCAATATTCAATTAAATTTGAAGCATTACAATAGATAATAATATAAATAGGTAATTTGTTTTACCTAAGCTAATTGATGACAGACTTACAGGTATTTGAAAATACAGCAGGACAAAAAACCTTGCTTAACGCTAGCTTAAATGAAACTTATCATTCGCGGCACGGTGCAATTGCAGAAAGTTTACATGTTTTTATAGATAAAGGGTTGCGCGCCGAGGGAATGCAACAAAAAAAGCGAATTCACATTTTTGAAATGGGCTTTGGCACAGGCTTAAATGCCGCATTAACCTTACAAGCATTGCAGCCAGATGAAGTTGTTTTATATGAAACTGTAGAAGTGTTTCCTTTAGCTTTTGAATTGGTAAAACAATTGGAATACGACGCAACATGGGGTATTGAGGCAAAATCGCAATTTGAAAAAATGCATACAGTAGCCTGGAATGGATGGCAAGAAATATCGCAGCAGTTTAAGCTGAAAAAACTAAACACCAATTTGGAAGCATTGGAATTTGAGGAAGCTCTTTTCGACTTGGTATATTTTGATGCCTTTGCTCCAGACAAACAAGCACATTTATGGACAATGGGCATTTTTGAAAAGTTGTTTAAGGCAATGAAACCTGGCGGCGTATTGGTTACTTATGCCGCAAAGGGAGATGTTAGGAGGGCATTACTCGCAGCAGGATTTGCGGTTGAAAAATTGGAAGGACCTCCCTTTAAACGACATATGTTAAGAGCCACAAAACCGATGAGTTATGCATAAAGAATATCTTATTGTAGGCGGTGGCTTGGCAGGTTTATTCTTTGCCCATGAATTAGAAATAGCGGGTAAGTCGTTTATGATTTTAGATGCAAGCAACGAAAACTCGGCAAGTAAAGTAGCCGCAGGAATGTTTGGCCCTTTAGGTGGCCAATTGAGTAAACTAGCTTGGAAAGCCCCAGAAATGCTTAATACTTTGCAAGTTAAAGCTGCTGAGCTTGAGCACAAATTAGGTAGTAAACTAATTCATTGGATGCCTGTACAGGTTGCCTTTGGCAGCATTAAAGATGCTAATGATTATGAACTAAGGGAACGCACTCCAATTTTAAATGAGCATTTGTCGAACACCCATGAAGCAGACAAACAGGTTTTAGCTCCTTTTGGTTGTTTTGAAATGTTGCGCAGTGGTTGGTTCAACACTTCTTTATTTTTAAGCCAATACCAGAAACAACTTATAGAAAAAGAGAGTTACCAAATACATGACTTCAAATATGAGGATTTGGTTCAAACCGAAAGCGGCTGGAAATACGGAGACTTAACCATTGACAAGATAGTTTTTGCTGAAGGGTATACTGCTGCCAACAACCCTTATGTAAAGAATTTGCTTCCTTTTAAATTATGTAAAGGCCAAGTATTAAGAATTAAATGTGAAGGTTTAACCGAAGAGAAAATTGTTAAAAAAGGCATTTACCTCATACCATTAGGTGATTCTATTTTTAAAGCAGGAGCCACCTATGAATGGGACGAAATAAATGAGGAGCCTAATGCAAAAGGTCTGCAACTTATGCAAGAGAAAATTCAAAATTTAATAACACTACCCTATACGGTACTAGGGCAAGAAGCAGCCATAAGGCCCACCACCAATGATAGGAACCCCGTGATTGGGAAAGTAAGCGGTTTTGAAAATCTCTTTGTTTTAAATGGATTGGGAACCAAAGGGGTTGTGCGTGGCCCTTGGCTGGCAAGTTTGTTATTTAATTCTATTGACAAAAATGAACCTCTACCTAAAGAAGTTTCTGTGGAAAGAATAAAAAATAAATTAGAAAAGGTATAAAAAAATTTTATTTTGCCAACGTGGAGTGGCGGATAAAAAAAATCAAACTAGAGTTAAAGTATATCTGGAAGATATCTCGTAATGCCAGTGAATATAAAGAAAATTTCATTGTTGAATTTGAGCAAGATGGAATTATTGGTTTAGGAGAAGTAGCTCCAAACATAAGATATAATGAAAATCCCGACATCATACAAGCTGCCTTTACTAGCTTTGCAAATAGGGCTCAAGCTCCCATAGAAGAAGTAAAGGAATTGATGCGTTTTTTAGACATAGATAACATGCCCAATGCCCTACGATTTGGTATTGAATCTGCCTTTATACATTGGTACTGCAAAAAGAATGATATAACTATTCAAGATTATTTGGGTGTAAATAAACCAGAAAAAGTGGCTACCTGTTACACGTTGCCTATAATGGAAGTAAATGAAATTGCTCCATTTTATGAGGAATATAATTTAGCGAGATTTAAACATTTAAAGGTAAAGATTAATGATGCTAGTGGCCTAGAAATGTTAGAAGCCTTGCAGAAAGTGAGCAATCAATCGTTAATGGTAGATGCCAACGAGGCTTGGAAAGATGTTTCCCAACTAGTTGATTTCTTACCCAATTTAAGTAAGTACCCTATTTTATTTGTAGAACAGCCTATGCCTGCGCATATGGCAGAAGAATATGTTTATTTAAAAAAGCGCAGCCCCTTTCCCATTATAGCTGATGAGAGCGTTTTAGACAAGCCAGACATGAATGCCTTAGAAAAGCAATTCCACGGCATTAACATGAAACTGATGAAAGCTGGTGGTTATTTAAATGGGCTAAGAATATTAAACGAAGCGCGCAAGCGTAATATGCTAACCATGGTTGGTTGCATGGTAGAAACTACCATAGGCATTCATAGTGCATGGAACTTATGCGCAGATGTAACGTATGCCGATTTGGATGGATGTTTGATTGTAGCCAACGAGCCGTTTCATTTGTTAAAAGAAGAACAAGGTTACCTCAGTGAACAGGTTCAAGATACGTCAATGCATCAATAAGCATTGCGGCACTTGCATTTTTAATTCCCTTTGTAGCTAATTTTTGCGCTGCATTCGCATGTTGATACACACCCATGCGTGCCGCTAAAATAGGCGATTTTCCTTGTGCCAAATAGGAAGTAATAATGCCACTTAAAACATCGCCGCTGCCTGCTGTAGCTAGTAAAGGGAACCCATTTAGGTTGAACCAAACCCTACCCGTTGCATCACTAATAGAAGTATAAACCCCTTTTAAAACAATATTAATTTCTAAGGCCTTACTCATTTCTATTTGCTTGGCCAAGCGAGCTTCACTATTTAATGACTTACCAAATAACCTATCAAATTCTTTAGCATGAGGAGTAATAATACACTGCTTTGGAAAAGTAAACGTTTTACCTTGTTGCCAAAGGGAAGCAATGGCATTTAAAGCATCTGCATCTATGAGCAAAGGCAAGGTCTGTTTTGGAACTTCCCTCTCAATGGCAGCAACGGTATAAGGATGTAAACCCAAGCCCATACCTATTCCAAGCGCATCATATTTTTGGGTATTGGGAAGGCTTCTAATTTCTGTTAAAGATTCATCGGTTTGAACCAAAGCCTCAGGAAATGCAGATTGTAATATGGTATAGCCAACCTTTGGAACATATACAGTTACCATGCCACAGCCGGCATAAAGAGTAGCTTTTGCACTTAAAATAGCGGCTCCCATCATACCATAAGAACCTGCTACAATTAAGGCATGTCCCTTTTGCCACTTCATGTTAAACCGCGAAGGCAAATCAAATTTATTCGGTTCAAAACTATTAAAGTATTGCTGCGTATCTTCTAATTGTTCTAAAAACCCCGGATGCAAACCAATGGAAAGCACCTTAACCTCCCCTGTATCTGCGCCACTCTCTGGGAAAAGAAAGGAAGCTTTAAATACTTCAAAAGTGAAAGTATAATTTGATTTAAAGCCAGTAGTTGGCACATCTACAGCAATGCGAAATAGATTTTCCTTGTTTAATTCTTCAATCAATACTGAAGCAAGGGTATGAATTGGTTTATTTAAACCAGTGCCAAATAATGCCTCAATAACCATGGCCTCATTAGGTATTTGAGGTATATCTTTGGTAGTGGCAATTTGCTGAACAGGCAAATGTAAGGACCTTAACCGCTCTAAGTTTATTTCAAAATCTGGGCTACCCTTTGGCTTTAGGTTCAACACAAAAACCTTAATGGCAAAACCCTTGGCAGCAAGCATCCTTGCAATGGCTAGGCCATCTCCCCCATTATTACCTTGGCCACAAAAAATATAAATAGATGGGAAACTCAATTCCTTTTCTTGCATTAGCAGAAGTAATTGCTTCACAAAAGCCACAGCCGCTCTCTCCATCAAATCTATAGAAGCTATAGGTTCATGGCTAATGGTGTATTTATCCCATTCTTGTATTTCTTTATTACTAAGCAAATACTTCATACTTCTCGCCGCCGCAAAAGCTTTGTCGGGCAAGCATACCTCATAGTTCATACTTCATAGTTCATACTTCTAAATACCCGTATTTTTATACGCCTCTGCCACCTCGCATAATTCTTGGTACCATGCTTCACCAAACCTATCTACTAAGGGACCTTTTAA
Organism: Bacteroidia bacterium; assembly: GCA_044360615.1. Taxonomy (GTDB): domain Bacteria; phylum Bacteroidota; class Bacteroidia; order UKL13-3; family UKL13-3; genus B1. Next base: position 5,359 of record JBIKKC010000115.1, read on the forward strand.
AAACTGATACACTGCTACTTTCTCTTGTTTACCTAAAGTGCAAGCCGCACTGCAAATATCCCAACGATGATAATTCAAAGCCTCATAATCGCCCACCTTACTCACACGAATAGGATATAAATAACAAGAACTAGGCTTTCTAATTTTTGATTCATCATTTAGGAAGCTTTGTTCGATACCGCAACTTAAAATTCCTTCCTTATTTCGAAAGCTAAAATTACATTCTCCACTAGCCAAACAAGTGGTTACCCATTCTTGGTCTTCATCTAATTCAAAGATTCCTTTTTGCTTAATATCCTGTAAAGAAGCATTGGTAAGGTAAGGCTTTATCTTTTCCAATTCGGCTTCAATTTGCTCTTTTTCTTTAATACTTACTGGAGCCCCAGCATCACCTTCAACACAGCAAGCACCCTTACATGCATTTAGGTTGCAGATAAACTCTTTATCAAATAAATCTTCCGAAATAAGGGTATTGCCAATAATTACCATACAGACAAAGGTAACAAAATCTTACCTTTGTGGTAATGGAGTTGCATAAAATAGATATTCGTAGTTTAAGCCTAGCCCAATTAAAGGAAGCATTTGTAGCCAATGGAGATAAAGCTTTTAGAGGCATGCAGGTATATGAATGGCTATGGAAAAAAGCTGCGCATAGTTTTGAGCAGATGAGTAATCTTAATTTGCCTACCCGCGAATGGTTGCAGGCCAATTATGTAATTAATGCAGTTACGGTGGTCGACAAACAAATTAGCAATGATGGCACCATTAAGAGTGGGTTTAAATTATACGATGAAAAAGTAGTTGAAGGGGTTTTAATTCCTGCGGATGAGCGCATGACGGCCTGTGTATCTTCTCAGGTTGGCTGCAGCCTTACTTGCAAATTTTGTGCAACAGGAACCATGGATAGGGAACGTAATCTTAACCCAGATGAGATTTACGACCAAGTGGTTCATATCAAAAATTGGGCTCAACAGCACTACCAAAACCCACTTACCAATATCGTTTTTATGGGCATGGGAGAGCCTTTATTAAATTATAGCAACCTTATAAAAGGAATTGAAAAAATCACCTCTCCAGAAGGATTGGGCATGAGTGGCGAACGCATAACCGTTTCTACAGCCGGTATAGCTAAAATGATAAGAAAGCTGGCCGATGATGAAGTAAAGGTTAATCTGGCCTTAAGTTTACATGCTGCCAATGATGTAAAACGAAATCTTATTATGCCCATTAATGAAAGTAATAATTTGAAAGCAGTTGGGGAAGCGCTACAATACTATTATCGTAAAACAAGACGCCGCGTTACCTATGAATACATTGCTTTTAAAGACTTTAATGAGGGTATGGAAGATGCAAAAGAGCTCTTACAATTTTGTAAATTAATTCCCTGCAAAGTAAATGTAATTGAATACAACCCAACGGGCGATGGCAAATTTGAAAAAGCCGATTCTGATAAAATAGATAAGTTTTGCAATTATTTAGAAAAGAATGGAATTATTGCCAAAGTGCGCAGAAGCAGAGGAAAAGACATTGATGCAGCCTGCGGCCAATTAGCCAATAAGAAGCATGAAAACGCTTTAGTTAAGGAAGCTTAATAGCGCAAAAGTTTTCCATAAGCCTGCTCATCTCCCATTTTAACTTTTAGGATATAAGTTCCTGCTGGTATTTCGGAAGCTTTTATGCTAAGGCTATTGTCTTCACTAGCCGCCTCAAATACTAGCTTTCCGTATAGATCTATCAATTGAACCGAAAAGCTTTCTTTAGTTCGCGTTAAAATAGTAACTGCCCCAATTCCTTGTGTAAATTCTGCTGAATTCAAAACTTTAACCAAAGGATCTAATCCTCCTAATTCTTGTAGGCCAATACTTACATTAAACCCACGCTCCTGCATGCGTAACTGCAATTGGGTAAAATGATTTTTATTATACAAAAGACTATCAGCCTGCAATAATAAGTTGGCAGCTTCTTGCATATTGAGGTTATTGGCATAACTGTAAACAGATTGAAATAACAAGCGTGTTAAAACATCTCTTCCAACATCCTCACCTATATCATTTAACATACCACTCCAAATTAAAGAAGAATAATAGAAGTCGGCACTT
>JBIKKC010000117.1:0-7421 GCA_044360615.1 Bacteroidia bacterium
TAACTTGCGATTCTCAGGATTTTTATAATTCTGATACCAATACCAACCAAGTATTTATGCCAAAAATAAAACCAGGTGAAGTTTTACATATGGGATTCTTCCATACTGGCGCTTATCAAGAGAGTTTAGGTGGTTACGGAGGTATACAACATTGCTTAATTCCAGCTCCAAAACATATTTTAATTGACCGAGACGAAGAAGGAAAATTAAGTTATAGCGTATTTGCGGAAGAACAAAAGCCCGAAAGCATGTTAAATATTTTAGGATATTAGTTGCATGAATAGAAAAATCCGCTATTTTTGCACAAAATAAATCTTATGGCAACCACTCGATTAAAAAGAAAAGACAGAAGAAATAAAGTAACTTCAGTTCTACGTAAAGCTAGAATTAAAGTAAATACACAATTGGTTAAAATCAAATCACCTAATGCAGAACGCACGGTAATTATTGATTAATATTCTTCTTAGAAATTAAAAAAGCCCTTCTTAATCGAAGGGCTTTTTTTGTGCCGTGAAGGAGACTCGAACTCCTACGCCCTTGCGAGCACCACCCCCTCAAGATGGCATGTCTACCAATTTCACCACCACGGCAATAGGCCTGCAAATATGCGCAGAATTAGAATATTGTAAAAGGAATTTTATCTACCTGGTCTAATAAGAGAAGAAATAGCATCCATAGAACTACTAAAACCATCTACAACCGACTGAAAGTCTGTTACTATGGAAACTAATATATAGGTTACCAGGATAAGCATAAAAAAACGAATGATTTGCGACATGCTCTTATTATTACAAGTCAAATATACAGGGTTCTGAAATTTCTTTGATAAAAATGCTGAATTATTATCCGCACATTCAAAGGTTTATCTATTTTAGTGAACAATTATTATGGAAAGCGTAAGTATACAATCAGACAATTTAAAAGTCGAAATATCACTTAAAGGGGCAGAGGTGACCTCCGTAATTGATAAGGCTAGCCGAACAGAATTTATGTGGAATGCTAACCCGCAAATTTGGAACAGGCATGCACCTATCTTATTTCCAATAGTTGGTAAGCTAAACCAAAACACCCTTCATTGTAAGGGTAAAAATTATACGATGGGTCAACATGGTTTTGCCAGGGATAAAACATTTGAAGTGCTGGAAATTTATACCGACCTAGTAAGATTTATGTTAGTTTCAGATGATGTCTCACTAGCCAATTTCCCATATCAATTCAAGCTTTTTATCACTTACGCTGTAAAAGAGAATTATTTAGAAATTAGCTATGAGGTATACAATACGGATACCGAAAAAATGTATTTTTCTATTGGGGCGCATCCAGGCTTTTTGCTTCCAGAAAAAGATTTCAATTCTTTTGAAATACAATTTGAAAGCAAAGAAAATTTAGAAACGCATTTATTAAAGGAAGGTTTGTTCTCAGGGGAGAAAGCGCTACTTCATGAAAATACGAATAGGTTGTTGTTAAACGAAAATACTTTCCAAAAAGACGCTTTGGTATTTAAGCATCTAAATTCGAAATTCATTTGCCTTAAGCATTTAAATAGTGAATGGGAAATAAAGCTAGATTTTGAAGGATTTCCTTACCTTGGTGTTTGGACTAAACATCCGTATCAAGATTTTATCTGTTTAGAGCCTTGGCAAGGATTGGCAGATAAAATTGATTTTAATGGAGATTTGAGCAAGAAAGAAGGAATTGTAGAACTAGAGCCACAAGAAATGAAGCAATTTAAACACATCTTAAGCTTTAAACCGGCTATTTAAAAATCTCTTTTAATCGAGATTCTCTGTATTCAAATATTTGCTTCACATTGCTATCTACAAATAATTTGTGCAACAAAGGTGCTAGTATCCAGCCTTTAGAAAGGTAAGTGATTCTATCTGTCATATAGCTAATGCCATCCTTTTCTTCAAAAAAATGTTCATGATACCATTTGGTGTAAGGGCCAGATAATTGTTCATCGGCAAACTTTTTACCTGGAACCCATTCTGTAATGCGTGTTTTCCAATAAAAAGGTATTCCAAATAATTGAATTTTGTATTTGATAGTTTGCCCCTCAAACATTTGAATTGGCTTCTGAGTTAAAATTTTAAATTTTAAATGAGGAGGAGTAAGGCTGTCTAAATTCTCTGCTTTGCTAAAAAAATCAAAAACCTCTGTTAATGGACGCTTAATTACAGTGTGGTATTCTAATACTGTTTCTTTCATACTTAACTAAAGCATTCAAACCTTACAATTGTTTGGGTAAGGCCAAAAATAGACCGAATTAAGCGCTGTAAAGTTAGATTTACAAAGGTTAAAAAGCTTAATTTTAATAGATATAATAGTCTATAAATGAATTAAATAAGCTAACTAAATAGATGTAACACTTTAATTGTAATATTAACAAATGTTTTAACTCAAGTAAACATTTGTATTCCATGTTTTACATTTGTATCTTTGCACTTTACAATTGTTTTACCTAATTAAATACCAAGTAATTACATGGATGAGCTCAATAAACGTGTGTTAAGTATTATGGAAGCCAAACAACTTACGCGCTCTGGTTTTTCTGCTGCTTTAGAAGTTTCCTTACCTGTATTAACTCATATTAGTTCTGGTAGAAATAAGCCAGGTTTAGAGCTCATACAGAAGCTATTAACCACCTTTCCAGACCTTGACCCAGATTGGTTGCTGCTTGGTAAGGGGCAAATGTTTCGTAAAACCCAGGAAATGCCAGATTTAAGTGCTGATTTAGAGCAATTTAAACAACTATTAACCCATTTGATAAAGCTACAAGAAAATGAGGCCGAAGTGCTGCAATATCACCAGATACTGCGCAAGGAAATCAGCTATTTACAAGATTTAGATCAGTTGCTAATTCAAAATCAATCCTACCTAAACAAATTGCCTTTAGAATTTGAAGAAATTCAAAAAAGCATTAAATCTAAACTATTAAATAAGGTTTAGTGTTATAAACCATTCATTATTATAATTTAAAAACTAAATTATTTTTAATTTTTTTACCTGTTTAAATTTGCCCTAATGAAAAGGCTTCAGTCTAATGACACCGGAAAAGCAAAACTATTTGAACAGAAAGGTTTAAATTGTTTGACCAAGACTCCTGTTTGGTTGAGTATTATAGTTTATACCTTAATTTGGGCTGCTTTAATAATAGCGCATAAGATTTTTGGTTCAGCCAGCGCCTTAAGCAGTGTTCTTATTTACCTTTTTGCTATGGGTTTTTGGACATTTTTTGAATACATGGCTCATCGTTTTCTATTTCATTGGGTTAACGATAATCCGAAAGTGCAGCGTTTTCACTATTTAATTCATGGAGTGCATCATGATTATCCTAGAGATGAAGAACGTTTGATTATGCCTATCGTACCAGGTTTTATTTTAGTTTGTGTATTGACCGCTATTTTTATTATTCCTTTTGGCAGCAATACCTTTATTTGGATGGCCGGATTTATTAATGGCTGGGCCATTTATGTAAGTATTCATTATATGGTTCACGCGTACCAACCTATTCAAAGCTTAAAAATATTATGGACACACCACGCCAAGCATCATTATAAAGCAGGGGATAAGGCTTTTGGAGTTTCTTCGCCTTTTTGGGATAAAGTATTTGGTACAATGCCAGATTAAGGCAAACTTTTAAGCATTTTTTGGTAGGCCTCTTTATTATTCTTACCCTTTTTACCGCCTAATTCTTTCCATTTCCGATTAATTTCTTCCACACGGTTTTCAGGATTTGGATGGGTGCTTAAGAATTCTACAACGCCAGCATCTTTTTCCTCTTTTTGTAATTTATCGAAGAAAATCCCTGTCCCTCTGGCATCCAATTCCGTTTCATACAAATATTCTACCGATCGCATATCTGCCTCTTTTTCATCGCCTCTGCTAAATGAAAGACTAATTAAATTGGCGCCTATATTAACTAATTGTGAGGCATCTCCTCCAAATATGAGCTGCAATCCTAAGCTTAAGCCCATATTTTTAACCATTTGCGTAGTTCCATGGCGCAAGTCGGCATGGGCCATCTCATGACCCAGAACCCCGGCCAGGGCGTCTTCGGAATCTAGATACTTCATTAACCCAGTGTACACATAAATATAGCCACCAGGCAAACAAAAAGCATTTAAAACCGAATCGTCTTTTATGATTTTAAGTTCCCAATTAAAGTCCTTTGAATGCTTAACTTTCCCTGAAGCCAAAATCTTATCCTTTAGTTTATTAAGGTATTTATAAGAGGTTGCATGTTCAGTTTCATCTAAAATCTCCATCGACATGGCTCCCTGATTTATCTGGGAAGCACTTTGGCTACCAAGCGTTTCATCTACAGAAATAGGAATCCAGCCATTGCCGCAGGAACTCAAAAAAAGTGTTGAAACAAAGATTAAAACGAACTTTCTAAAAGTCATTTTACCAAATATTTGCGCGAGTTTCTGGACTTCTATACATTTTCATACCTTCTTTTACGCCAAACACTTCATAAAATTGTGGCATATTACCCAGTGTTCCCAAAACTCTAAATTCACCTGGAGAATGCGGGTCGGTAAGTATTAATTGCCTTAATGCTTCTGGCCTTACATTATTTTTCCAAATTTGCGAAAAGCCTATAAAGAAACGTTGCTCAGGCGTAAAACCATCAATTACCTTTCCAGGATTTTTTAGTTGACGCATTTTAAAAGCTTCATAAGCAATAGTTAATCCGCCTAAATCAGCAATGTTTTCTCCTAAAGTTAATTCACCATTTACATGCAAACTATCGCTCACGTAAAAATTGTTAAATTGGTTAACCAACACCTTGGTTCTGGCATCAAACTGTTTGCGGTCTTCATCTGTCCACCAACTTTTTAAATTCCCATCGGGGCCATATTTTGCCCCTTGGTCGTCGAAACCATGCGTAAGCTCATGACCAATAACTGCCCCAATGCTTCCATAATTTACAGCATCATCTGCATTGGCATCAAAGAAAGGTGGCTGCATAATTGCGGCTGGGAAAACAATTTCGTTTAAAGTTGGGCTATAATAGGCATTAACAGTTTGCGGAAGCATACCCCAACGATTGCGGTCAATAGGCTTACCTAAATTTCCAATATTGTCTTTGAAGCCAAATTGACTTGCTCTCCAAATATTTTCAATATAGGAATCCTCCTTTATTTCTAGGCTGCTATAATCTTTCCATTTATCGGGGTAACCAAATTTACGGTTAAATGAAGCCAATTTTGCCAAAGCTTTTTCCTTAGTTTCGGCACTCATCCATTCTAAATTATTGATACGAATTCTAAATGCAGCAATAATATCATCTACCATTGCATTTACTCTTTGCTTAGAAGCAGGGGTGAAGACTTTGGCAACAAAAAGCTGACCTAACAATTCTCCAACTACGCTATTTGTAGCTGCGATGCCACGTTTCCATAATGGTTTTTGTTCTTTTGTTCCGGTTAATACGGTAGAATAAAAATAGAAATTTTGTTGATCCAATCTTGCATCTAAATAACTAGCGCTTTGGTTCATTAAGCACCAACGCATATAGGCTTTTAAGTCTTGCAGGGGTGTGCTGGCTATTAATTGGTTCAAATTGCTAAAGAATTCTGGTTGCGATACAATTAAACTATCAAAGGGAGCAGTGCCTATCCCATCTAAAAATGTTCTAAACTTTAATTCTGGATAATCGGCTAAAACCTTGTTTAAGTCTCTTTTATTGTATTGCTTTTCCTGGTTTCGGCGCTCTGTGCGGGTCATAGAAACTTTAGCCAATTCGGTTTCAAAAGCTAATATTGTCTTAGCATTGCCATCGTTTGGATAACCATATAATTCGGCAATCTTTTGAATATGGGCTTGATATTCTTCTCTAATTTTCAAAGATTTAGCATCTGTTTTTAAATAATAATCTCTGTCGGGTAAGCCAAGTCCGCCCTGACTCATATATGGAATATAAGCGGTGCTGTTTTTTAAATCTTGCCCTACATAAAATCCGAAGAAACAACGAATGCCCATTCCATAAAACTTAGCTGTAGTTTCAATCAATTGGTTGGTGTTGGAGATATTGTTAATGGCAGTAAAATAAGGCAATACTGGCCTAATTCCTTGAGATTCTCTTTTTAATGTATCTAAAAATAAGCGGTAAAATGTACCTACTTTTTGCTCTGCACTTCCTGCCTTTGCTGTTTTGTTTTGGGCAGCATTTTCAAGAATTTGTTTCAGAATATCATTATTGCGTTCGGTAACTTGGTTAAAACTTCCCCAGCGACTTTCGCTAGCAGGAATTGGGTTGTTTTTTAACCAAGTGCCATTTGCATAACGGTAAAAATCGTCGCCTGGAACAACGGATTTATCTATGGCAGCGGTATCAATGCCCTTAATTTGTTTATAAACCATGGCTGAACCAAGCAATAAAATAAAGCCTGCAACGATAGGAACAATGATTTTTTTCATGATTAATTCTTTGTGGTAAAAAAACGAATAATTTCTCATCTAACAAACAAAAGCTTGAAATGCTTTTTATTTGTTGACTTTAGATTCAAAATTGTAATATTGGACATTGATGATTGAAGCCAAAGAAATTTATAAATCCTATGAGGGATTGCCTGTTTTAAAAGGCATTAATTTGCACATTCAGCAAGGTGAGATTGTGTCTATTGTGGGTGCATCTGGCGCAGGAAAAACTACCTTGTTACAAATTTTGGGCACTTTGGATCAACCAGATAGTGGTTCTTTAAAAATAGGCGGAGAAGAAACCAACATGCTTAAAGGAAATAAATTGGCAAGGTTTAGAAACCAACAAATTGGTTTTATTTTCCAGTTTCACCAATTGTTGCCAGAATTTACAGCTTGGGAAAATGTTTGTTTACCTGCCTGGATAGGAAAGAAAGAGGAGACAAAAAGCAAGAAACGCGCCTTAGAATTATTAGATTTCCTAGGTTTAAAAGATAGGATTAACCATAAACCTGCGGCCTTAAGTGGGGGAGAACAACAACGCGTTGCCGTAGCAAGAGCCTTAATAAACGAACCCGCAGTAATCTTAGCCGATGAGCCGTCGGGTAATTTAGATTCTAAAGCTGCCGGAGAGCTTCACCAATTGTTTTTTGATCTTCGCAAATCTTTCAATCAAACCTTTGTGATTGTAACCCATAATCAATCTTTGGCAGCACAAAGTGATAGACAATTAATTATCCGCGACGGTATAATTGAGCAATAAAGCCAACATATTTGAGATACTAAAATCCTATTGGGGTTATTCGGTTTTTAGAGAACCCCAGCAGCAAATTATTGAAGCCACATTAAGGCAGGAAGATGTTTTAGCGCTCTTGCCCACAGGAGGTGGGAAGTCTATTTGCTTTCAAGTACCTGCAATGGCTATGGAAGGAGTATGTTTAGTGGTTTCTCCTTTGATAGCATTAATGAAAGACCAAGTTGAAAATCTAAGTAAA
>JBIKKC010000034.1:0-14538 GCA_044360615.1 Bacteroidia bacterium
ATGGTTATAGCCGGCGCCACGAGTTGCATAAGGCGCTGGATCTGCACTTGTTGTCCATGTAAGAGAAGCCTTACCATCATTGAATACATGTAATCTTGGGTAAATGGAAGCATTGGTTTGCTGGTCGTTTTGGGTTTCACCCACTTTTACCAAGAATGATTTTTTACCTAAGCTACGGTTTGTAAAATTAGATTTAGGTTGAATTTTAACTGGTGAAGGTTGGGTTGCATCATGCGTTTTAACAGCTGATTGCGCAACATTTGGACCATTCAACACCTTAGGAGTTTGCGCAAATGCAAAACTAGAAATAGCAGTAAGCGCCAGTAAGTAGATTTTTTTCATTATTTATTATTATAGAGTTAATAGTTTATTTATAAAAGTCAAAATTAGCAAATTAAGAAAATAAAACAAGTCCTATTGAAATTAATACGAATGTTCCAAACTTGGCCTATAGAGAATTTTAAATAGTAGCTCTTTCATTAATTCCGCATCCCCGGCGCCAATCTGGTTAAAACCTTTGCTTTTTAAATCGTATTCGGCAATTAGCGCCATGGTATTTTCTAGTTCATTCAAACTAAAATTTGACAATAGTTTTTCATATTCTTTAGCCTGAGGAAATCTAACCCCTAAAGCCATCATTCCTTTTACATCCCTTATATTTTGCTGTTTCATAATAACAGCCTTCATAAAAAAGTTATTAAACTGAGTGAGTAAAGGTATAATAGAAAAGTCTTTATTACCACATATATGGTGGTTTATATAGAAAACGCGGCGATTGTTGCGATGCGCCAATGCAGACATTAACTCAAATACATTAAACTCCTTGCTTACTCCAATGAATTCGGTAATAAGGGCCTCATCTATTTCGGAAACACCTTCAGTATTTAGCAATAACTTATTTAACTCATTGGCTACTTTAGAAAGATCGCTACCCAAATGGTCTGCAATGAGCATGCAATTAGCCTCACTTATTTCTTTTCCTTTCGCTTTTAAAAACTGTTTGATCCAACGAGGCAATTCACTATCTTCATAAAGCTTCTTGGCTTCAAAACAAACATACTTTTGAGCGGCCTTAAACAATTTACTTCTTCCATCTACCTTTTTACCTTTTACAGCAATTACCAAAATGGTTGTTGGAACAGGCTTCTCAAAATAAGCCTCAAAATCATCTAATTTTTTATAGGCTTGCGCTTCTTTTACAATAATTACTTGGTGATTAGCCATCATTGGAAATCTTCTGGCACTTTCTATCACCGCATTTATTTCAATATCTCGCGCATATAAAACAGAAAGGTTAAAAGCTTTTTCCATTTCGGTAAGCGCATGCTCTTCAATATAATTAACAATCTCATCTATAAAATAAGATTCATCTCCATGAAGCAAATAAACAGGCTTAAACTTTTTCCCTTTAAGCTCATTAATCAACTTCTCAAATTCCATGATACTATCTGCTGGCACTTTTTAAATTTTCTTAGCAAACGAAGAAACCAAATTATTCCCAATTCTTGTGAAAAAAAATTGAAGGACTCTTTTCTTTTTAAACACGAACTATGTAGCTCAATAAGTTAAAGGACTGAACCTATACTACCTGTGGAAAAGATGCAATCTGATTAACAGGATGATGCAATCTTTACAAATAGAAATTCACAAGTTATACTCCAAATAATTATGCCTGTTGAAAACAAATATTATTACCCAAATACATAAGTTAAAGATTATCTTTCGAGTCTGTAAGAATAAGTATGGCTGAAGATAAAACGAATACAAGAAGAAGAAAAGCAACCACGCCTGCGAGCCTGCTATTGGATGGTTCTAAGTTGCCACCCCAAGCCATTGAGCTAGAGGAGGCTGTGCTAGGAGCTTTAATGTTAGAGAAACATGCAATTACACAAATTGGGGAAATACTCTTACCAGATAGTTTTTACAAAGAAGCGCACACCATTATTTATAAAGCTATTAGGGAATTGGCTATAAACGCCCAACCTATAGATATTTTAACGGTAACAGCTGAACTAAGAAAAAAAGGTCAGTTAGAAATTGTTGGCGGCGCCTATTATATTACCCAACTTACCAATAGAGTTGCTTCTGCTGCCAACATAGAATACCATGCGCGCATAGTTGCAGAAAAATTTCTGCAAAGAGAACTTATTCGCATCTCTGGCGAAATACAAACAGAAGCCTTTGAAGACAATTCAGATGCCTTTGACTTATTAGATAGTGCCGAACGTAAACTTTTTGAACTCTCCCAAGGAAATATCAAAAAGTCTATGCAAAGCATGAAGAAGGTAATTATTGATACCTTAAAAGATGTTGAAGAACTAAAGTATAAGACAGGAAAATTTACAGGGGTACCTTGCGGGTTTACCAAATTGGATAGAATCACCTCAGGTTTTCAGAAATCAGATTTAATTATTGTAGCTGCGCGCCCAGGTATGGGTAAAACAGCCTTTGCCTTAAGCGTAGCCAGAAATGCCTCTTTAGAAAGCCTAGGCACAGATGAATCACCAAGAGGTATTGCCATTTTTTCTTTAGAAATGGGAAACAAACAAATGGTAAGTAGGATGATAAGCTCTGAGGCAGAAATTCATGGACATAAACTAAGAACTGGTGAATTAAAAGACTATGAATGGGCGCAGCTTAACTCTAAAATTGCCCGTCTTAGTGAGGCTCCAATTTTTATTGATGACACCCCTGCCCTATCTGTTTTTGAACTCCGTGCCAAATGCAGGCGCTTGAAGCAACAAAACAATATTCAAATGGTGTTAATAGATTACCTTCAGTTAATGCGTGGCGATGATGCCAATGCAAAAAATGGTAATCGCGAGCAAGAAGTAAGTTATATCTCTCGTTCCTTAAAAGCCTTAGCCAAAGAATTAGATGTGCCTGTTATTGCCCTTTCACAGTTAAGTCGTATGACCGAACGCAGAACTGGTGGCTCTAATAGACCCATGCTCTCAGACTTAAGGGAATCTGGTTCTATTGAGCAGGATGCCGACATGGTAATGTTTATTTACAGGCCAGAATATTACCAAATTAATGAGTGGGAAGATGGCGAACCAACCATGGGGCAGGCAGAAATTATGATTGCAAAAAACCGCCATGGGGCTTTAGAGAATATTCGACTTAGGTTTATAAGTGATTTCACTAAATTTACAGACTTAAACGAAGACACCTATGGTTCTATTAATACTGGCGCAATGGTAGATGCCCCGGGTTTTATTACCATAAGTTCTAAACTGAATGAAGAGGATGAAGGGGCTGAACCAACTGGCCCTATTCCATTTTAATAAAAAAAACATGAGTGATAAACCACTAATATTAGTATGTAATGATGATGGCATTGGCGCACCAGGCATTAGAGCATTGGTAGAAGCTGTAAAACATCTGGGGGATGTGGTAGTTGTTGCACCCGATAGCCCCCAAAGTGCCATGGGACATGCCGTTACTATTAGCAAACCCTTAAGGTTAGAAAAATCTAAGATATATGGAGACTTGGTTGCCTACCAATGTAGCGGAACTCCTGCAGATTGTGTAAAAATAGCTGTAGATAAAGTATTGCACCGTAAACCCGACCTATTGGTATCGGGCATTAATCACGGTTCAAACAGTTCTATTAATATTTTGTATAGCGGCACAATGAGCGCCGCCATGGAGGGTGGTATAGAAGGAATTCCTGCTGTAGGCTTTAGTTTGTGTGACTTTTCTATAGATGCCGATTTTAGTTTAGCGGCTAAGATTGCTAGCAATGTGGCGCAAAACATATTGAGTAATGGCTTACCGCCTGGAGTTTTACTCAATGTAAATATTCCCAAATTAACCGAAGCCGAATTTAAAGGTGTAAAAATTTGCAGGCAGGCTTGGGCAAAATGGGAAGAAGAGTTTGACGAAAGAAACGACCCCAATGGTAAAAAATATTATTGGCTAACTGGAAAATTTATCAACTTTGATAAAGGAGATGATACCGATGAATGGGCACTTAACAATGGATACGCCTCTGTTGTACCCGTGCATTTTGATCTTACTGCCCACAGTGCATTGTCTTATTTGCACCAATGGACTATTAATCCTTAAATTTTACTCCTAAATTGCGACTTCAATTCCTGCAAATCCATATGCAAATTAAGCAACTCGATCATGTTTTTTTAGGTTTCTTACTTGGAGTAATTGCTCCAAGTATAGCTATTTTAATTTTTTACTATTTAAATTTTAGTACCTCAGATTTGGGAAGTTTCCTAAATTTATCGGTTAAAGAAAAGTTACTTTCTCCGCTTCTAAGTCTTTGTTTAGTAGTTAATTTAGGCGTTTTTTACCTCTTTATTCATTTTGAAAAATTATTTTCTGCGAGAGGGGTAATACTTGCCACGTTTCTATTTGGTTTTATAATCGTGTTACTTAAATTCTTCCTATAAGAAAAGAGACTTTTTAATGCGCTATAAATATTTATTTTTGCGACATGATAAAGCGCTTTAAGCTAAGTTTAATTTTTTCTATTTTAATTTACTTTGCAGCATCGGCTCAAAACGAATCCATAAAACCTACAGTTTTATCGGGATCTCGCAACGATTTAAATGCAGCGGCTATGAGTCCTGCAAAATTTAAACGAATGGCAGTAGCCGGATGGGACAATGAAGTTTTAATTTATAATACTGATAGTCCCTTTACTTTGGTTCAAAAATTAATAGGACACCAAGCTCCTGTTAATTGTTTAAGCTACAATTATGCAGGAAATATGCTAGCAAGTGGTTCAAGCGACCAAACCGTTAGGCTTTATGATAGTATGTACCGTTTTGTGCCCTTAATTGAAGAAGGAACAAACCGTCATTACAGCGCAGTTCAATCTCTAATCTTCGACAAAAGTGGCAAGTTTTTGTTAACTGGAGATAAAGATGGTAAACTTTTGTTATGGGATGTACCTACCCGAAAAACAGTTAAGTCTTACCAAACCAACACCTCTATTAATGATTTATGCTTGAGTCCAACGCCCGCTAATATTCTTATAGCCAATGCCGAACCTAGTATAAAAATATTTGGATTGGCCTCTGGTAAAGTTATAAGAACTTTAGACGGACATAAAGATGCGGTTAATTGCCTTGCTTTAGCCTATAATAACAAATATCTAATTAGCGGGTCAAATGATAAAACGGCCATTATTTGGGACCTTAAAACCATGAAACCCTTGCATATTTTACAACCAAGTTGCTGGAAAATAACCTCCGTTGGCTTTAGTGATGATAGTAAATATTGTGTTACAGGCTGCAATGATGGGGTGGTTAATGTTTGGGAAACAGAAACGGGAAAATTGATAAGTACCTGGAGTTCTGAAGATATCGGAGTTAAAGAGTTATGCTTATTTAGAAATAGTCAGTACATTTTAATTTCACCTAAATTAAAAGGAACACAAGAATTCGGCGCTAGAGTTATCCCAAGTGGAATTCCAAATTTAACAAAAGTTCTTGAAAGCAATAAAAATGCTGCGCCCAAAACGCCTATGCAATTGCAATTGGATAGTATTATTGCTATGCGCACGCTAACCAAACAAGATTCTCTAAAATATAAGACTTTGTTAACACCACCTAAGCCAAAAACAGGTTCAAAAAACCCTAACCAATTAGACAGTGCTATCATTTATAAAACTCCTATGAAAAAAGGGGATATAAAAAAATAAAAAGTTAAAACCATTG
Source organism: Bacteroidia bacterium (assembly GCA_044360615.1). Classification (GTDB taxonomy): domain Bacteria; phylum Bacteroidota; class Bacteroidia; order UKL13-3; family UKL13-3; genus B1. The sequence continues at coordinate 5,682 of JBIKKC010000034.1, forward strand.
CCACTTTCATCGGTCTTATCACAAAAGTAAAATTATCGAACTTTTTTAAAAAAAATGCCTGATTTTAAAAAATCAGTTATCACAAAAAAATTACTTTACTATATTGCAACGCATTTTAATAACCTGTTATTACATTCATAAACTAATCAAGATGAAGATTTTCAAATTGTTACCCAGAACTACACTGTTTTTAATGTTAATGTTTTCTTTGGTTTCTGGCCTTTTGGCGCAAAGCGCGGAAGAAGGAAAGGCCCTTTATCAAGCAAATTGTACCTCTTGCCACGCCATTAATGAAAAAGTTGTTGGCCCAGCATTAAAGGATGTGCACAAACGCAGAGAAGAGGCGTGGTTAGTTAAATGGATTCGCAACTCCCAAAAATTAATTCAAAGTGGAGACCCTGTTGCGGTTCAACTCTACAAAGAAAACAATGAGAGCCCAATGACCGCCTTCGAACAATTTAGTGATGTTCAGATAAAATCTATCATCGCTTATGTGAAAGCAGAAAGCGAAGCTCCTGCAAAAGCGGCAGTAATCGCTGGAACAACTACTGCGGGCCCAACAGCCCCGGAAGAAGGTGGATTTACCGAAACCATTAATTGGTTATTGGTTTTAATTGCTGTATTGTTAATCGCAGTGATTATTTATGTTTTCGGCATCTTGAGCAAAATCGGAGATATTGAAGGAAAGAAAACCGTGAATTGGAATAGCATCAATTCTAAATTAATGTTAATTTTTGTAGTGGTAGGTTTAATAGCTACAGTTTGGGAATTTATGGTTCATGGAAAATTAACTTATTTTAACGAGGGTTCGGCTTCTGTGCATGGCGAAGAATATGATAATATGTTTATGATTACACTTGTTATAACAGGTGTAGTATTTGTAATCACTCAAATCTTACTTTTTTGGTATGGTTTTAAATACAAAGCAGATGGAAAAAGAAAGGCATTGTACTACCCAGATAATCATAAATTAGAATTATGGTGGACCATCATTCCAGCAATTGTTTTAACTGTGTTAGTAATACGTGGTTTAATTACTTGGACCAATATGACCACTAAACCAGAAACTCCTTCAAGAAATATTGAAGTATTTGCTTATCAATTTGGTTGGAATGCAAGGTATGCAGGTGCTGATAATAAATTAGGTAGACACAACTTCCGTGAGGTTGGTAAAGTTAATCCATTAGGTGTTGACACCAACGATGCGAATGCTTATGATGACATCGTGGTTAGCGAGCTTCACATCGAAGTAAACCAACCCATAGAAATGGCGTTTAGAGCAAAAGACGTAATTCATAGTGCTTACTTTCCGCATTTTAGAGCACAAATGAACGTAGTACCAGGCCTCCCAACACGTTTTAACTTCACCCCTTCTGTAACAACTGCAGAAATGCGCACTAAGAAAAATGATCCAAACTTTGATTACATATTGTTGTGTAATAAAATTTGTGGCGGAGCCCATTACCGCATGAAAATGAAAGTTATTGTTGATACCAAAGAAGAGTATCAAAAATGGTTAAGCACACAGCCAGTTTTAGTAGCTGGTAAAGTTAGCAATAACACAGTAGCAATGAATTAATCTTATCCTTTTAAACAAACAAAATAGAGTATAAATATGAGCGATCACAACCTGACACACGGCCACGACGATCATGAGCACGAACATCATGAAGATAACTTCTTTACGAAGTATGTCTTTAGTATGGACCACAAAATGATTGCAAGGCAATTCCTAATTACGGGTATCATCATGGGTACCATTGGAATGTTAATGTCTTTGATTTTTAGACTTCAATTGGCTTATCCCGACATGAAGTTTCCCTTTCTAGAAGGAGTTTTAGGCCATTGGGCTAAAGATGGTAGGCTTGATCCAAACTTTTATCTAGCGTTAATTACAATTCATGGTACTATCATGGTATTTTATGTATTAACTGCTGGATTAAGTGGAACCTTTTCAAATTTACTCATTCCACTTCAGGTGGGCGCGAGAGACATGGCGTCTCCTTTCCTGAATATGTTATCGTATTGGTTTTTCTTTCTTTCTTCAGTTGTATTACTATCCTCTTTATTTGTAGATGGTGGTCCGGCTTCTGCAGGATGGACAGTTTACCCACCCTTATCAGCCCTTCCAAAAGCAATTCCAGGCTCTGGTACTGGTATGACCCTATGGTTAGTAGCCATGATTTTGTTTATTGCTTCAGCGTTATTAGGTGGAATTAATTACATTGCTACCGTATTAAATATGCGTACCAAAGGCATGAAAATGTCGCGCATGCCATTAACCATTTGGGCATTTTTAGTTACAGCTGTATTAGGACTTTTATCATTCCCGGTATTATTAGGCGGTTCTTTATTATTAGTTTTCGATAGAAGTTTTGGAACCTCTTTTTATCTTTCAGAAATTGTTGCAGAATTTGCAGGTGGTATTGAGCGCACTGGTGGTTCTCCAATTCTGTTCCAACACTTATTCTGGTTCTTAGGTCACCCTGAAGTTTATATTATTCTATTACCAGCCTTGGGTATTACCTCTGAAGTAATTGCTACCAATTCTCGTAAGCCAATCTTTGGTTATAGAGCTATGATTGGGTCTATATTGGCTATTGGAATACTTTCATTTATTGTGTGGGGTCACCACATGTTTATTACCGGTATGAACCCATTCTTAGGTTCGGTATTTATGCTAGGAACCTTGATTATTGCGGTGCCATCTGCTGTAAAAACTTTTAATTATCTAGCCACTTTATGGCAAGGTAATATTAGATTAACACCTGCTATGATGTTTGCCATAGGATTAGTTTCCTTCTTTATCTCTGGCGGTTTAACAGGTATTTATTTAGGTAACGCAGCTTTAGATATTAACCTACACGATACTTATTTTGTGGTTGCCCACTTCCACTTAGTAATGGGTAGTGCTGCTATCTTTGGAATGTTAAGTGGTATTTACCATTGGTTCCCAAGAATGTTTGGCAGAATGATGAACGAAACTGCTGGCCAAATTCACTTTTGGTTAACTATAGTTTCTGCTTACTGTGTGTTTTTCCCAATGCACTTTATGGGATTAGCAGGTGTACCTCGCAGGTATTATGCAAATACAGCCTACGATCAATTTAATGTGTTTGTAGACATGAATGAGTTTATTACCATCGCAGCTATTTTAGGAGGTGCTGCGCAGTTAATATTCCTTGCCAATTTCTTCTACAGCATATTCAAAGGTAAGCGTTCGGTTCAGAACCCTTGGGATTCTAACACCTTAGAATGGACAGCTCCAGTTGAACAATTACATGGCAACTGGCCAGGCGAAATTCCTCATGTTTACCGTTGGCCTTACGATTACAGCAAACCTGGTGCAGAGCAAGACTTCATCCCTCAAAATGTGCCAGATGCTGGTCAAAACGACCCTATGGAAGAGGCAGTTGGTCTTCCTCAGGTGAGTGTTAAGAGTTCAGAATCGGTTCATGCTTAATTCTTTTAATTGCTAATAGAATTAAAAAAACAAAATAGATTTAGACGCTTTGGTATCCTTACCATCGCGGCAGTGTTCTTTCTCATATTCGTTGGTGGTTTAGTGCGAAGCACTGGTAGTGGAATGGGTTGCCCAGATTGGCCAAAATGTTTTGGACAATGGATACCCCCTTCCGATATCAGTGAATTGCCTTCCGATTACAAAACAAAATTTGCAGTTGCAGGAAAAGAGATTGCCGATTTCGATGCTTTTAAAACGTGGACAGAATATTACAATCGTTTAATTGGTGTTGTTATTGGGCTATTCGTTTTCTTGACAGTAATTTTTGCTTTACCCTATTTAAAGTCAAGCAAGCCTTATATATTTTGGTTAAGTTTTTTAGCCTTTATATTGGTTGGTTTTCAAGGTTGGATAGGTTCTAAAGTAGTCTCATCAGATTTGGCAACCTACATGATTACCATTCATATGTTCATCGCATTGGTAATTGTTGGCCTTCTAATCTATACCATCACTGCAAGTCAGGATTTTACTATAAACCAAGCCAAAACAGACACTTTGCTTCCAACGCTTTTATGGTTGATGATGCTAGTAATGATTGTTCAAATCATTTCGGGCACACAGGTAAGAGAAGAGGTAGATGAAGTAGCAAAAAGAATAGACAACCGCAACCTTTGGTTAGAGGAAATGGATTGGCTATTTTACATGCATAGAAGCTGGAGTTTACTAAATATGGGATTGGCCATATTTATCAATCGCCGTTTTAGTAAGCTGTTTGAGCGCTATAGTATATTGTATAAATCCTCACTTGCCTTAATACTCCTTATGTTTACCCAGGCACTTACAGGAGCGGTACTAGCTAATCTCGCATTTCCGGGATACGCACAAAGTATTCATTTAACACTGGGAAGTCTAACAGCGGGATTGCAGTTATTTATCTTCATCCTAGCTTTTAGTAAAACAAAATTAATAGTTGAACCAAATTAAAGTGGAAGTTAAAACTTCAATATCAGAAAATAACCTTAGCGAAGAACTTAGTTTCTTTAGGGCAAAGGTGCGCGACCTTAACCAATTGGTGAAGGTTAGACTTACTTTGCTAGTGGTGTTTTCGTCGGTAGTTACCTATTTAACAGCTTCTCAAGGGGCAATTAACTGGATGGATGTTATAATCTTAACAGCTGGTGGTTTTTTAGTAACAGGTGCTGCGAATGGCATTAATCAAATCATAGAAAAAGACTATGATAAGTTAATGGTAAGAACGGCCAACAGACCAGTTGCAACCAATAGAATGAGCGTAGTGGAAGCTTCTATCATTAGTTTAATGATGGGCTTAACAGGTGTAATACTTATAGCTTATTATTTAAATCCTGTGGCCGGCTGGCTAGCCTTTGGTGCATTATTAAGTTATGCTTTTGTTTATACCCCGCTAAAAAGAATATCTCCTATTTCAGTATTTGTGGGAGCATTTCCTGGAGCAATACCTACCATGTTAGGTTGGGTTGCATACAGCGGTAAGATTGATGCACCAGCTCTAATATTATTTGCAGTTCAGTTCTTTTGGCAATTTCCTCACTTTTGGAGTATTGCTTGGATTTTAGATGATGATTACAAAAGAGCAGGATTTAAAATGTTACCCTCAACTCCTGGAAGAGACAAAGGAACAGCTTACCAAACCTTAGCTTTTAGTTTGGTTCTTATTCCATTGGGAATGCTGCCTGCCCAATACGGAATTAGTGGTGTAACTTCTGGCGTAGTTGGTGCCTTAGGCGGTATCATGCTTAGCTTCTATTCTTATAGATTACTCAAAACCTGTGAAATCAAAGATGCAAAAAAATTGATGTTTGCCTCTTTTGTATACCTGCCGCTTGTTCAATTGGCGTACTTATTCGACAAAATTTAACAACATGCAAACAACCTACAACAAACAAAAGGAAGAAGAAAATTACATTATTAACCCAAAGAAATTTGTGCTTTGGCTATTGATAGTGGCCAGCGTAATGTTATTCGCAGGCTTTACAAGTGCTTACATTGTGCGCAGAGGAGAGGGTAATTGGGAGGTTTTTGATTTACCTTCTTTATTTTTGGTGAACACAATTATTGCAGTAGTTTCCTCTTTATTTATGCAATTGGCCTACATGGCTGCTAAGAAAAATAATAGCACAACACTCAAAATATTTCTAACTACTACCACCTTATTAGGACTAGCCTTCTGTCTTGGCCAATTTTATGCCTACAAGGAATTGGTAGCAAATAATGTATTTTTTGCCTTTTCTAATCCTTCAAATTCATTTGTGTATGTAATCTCTGGCTTACACTTGGCACACGTGGTAGGTGGTTTGGTTTTCCTTATGATATTGTTTGTTCAAGCCTTGATGAACAAACTTGGAAAAAATGCCTTACTCTACTTAAATATGTGCACTACTTATTGGCATTTTATTGGTGCACTTTGGATATACTTGTATTTATTCTTATACCTATATAGATAACTTAACCTAAAAAAGCATATTTGAACAATGGCTACAACAACCTTAACATCTAACAGCAAATTCACTTGGGGCGGCGGTAAATCACCTTTTAGTGTAAGCTACGGAAAGCTCATGATGTGGATTTTTCTACTTTCTGATGCATTTACCTTTTCCTCATTACTAATTGCATACGGATTTATCCGTTACAGCTTCTTATCGCCAATGGTGAACACCATTGTTAAACCATTTGACCATTTAAGTGATGAGTTTGTTAAACAAATGGGTGAAGTAGGACTTTTTGTAAAAGACCATTGGCCTTCTCCAGAATTGGTATTTAACCATTTCCCTTTTATACATGGTATGCATTTACCATTGTTTTTTGTGAGTTTAATGACCTTCATCCTTATCTTCAGTTCCGTTACCATGGTGCTTGCTGTGGAATCTGGTCATAGAATGGCCAAAGATGAAGTTTCTAAATATATGTTTTTAACAATTCTTGGAGGTGCAGCCTTCTTAGGTTGTCAAGCTTGGGAATGGACTACTTTTATAGGAGAAGGTGCTACATTACACGGTAATCCATTTGGGCCAACCTCCTTTGCAGCTTTGTTCTTTATCGTAACAGGTTTCCATGGGTTTCACGTATTCTCTGGCGTACTGCTTAACGTAATTATTTATTTCAATGTGCTCGATGGCACCTATGAAAAACGTGGTCACTACGAAATGATTGAAAAAGTTGGTCTTTATTGGCACTTTGTAGATCTTGTTTGGGTATTTGTATTTACCTTTTTCTACTTAATCTAATTTATTAAAATAATCGAATCATGGAACATACAGAACATTTAGAGCACACAGAAACGCCTTCGGACATGAAGAGCCAAATCTGGAAAACATTCTGGATTTTACTAGGCTTTACAGTTGTAGATATTTTCTTATACTTTGTTCTTCTAAGCACGCACGCTATGTGGAAGAATTGGGTATTTATCATTCTTGGGGTAGTTAAAGCTTACTATATTGTGGGCGTATTCATGCACATGAAGTTTGAAAGAAAAACTTTAATGTACACCATTATTATACCAATGGTTTTTGTCATATTTTTTGTAGCGCTGATGCTAATTGAAGGAGATTTTACTAATCTTCTTAGATGGATTAAATAATAATGAAAAGAACAGGATTTTTTATTGCAACCGGACTACTCGTAGTGCCGGTTGTTATTTTTTATTTCCTTAGTGCGGGTACTCACAATTTTACTACTTTGCCGTATTTAGGAGAAAGAATTCCACCAGATGGCATTTCACAAAAAGATACCATTTATTATTCTATTCCTGAGTTTAAAGGAATAGACCAACTAGGCAAAACAGTTAGCTCTAAAGATCTTGACAATAATATTTTTGTAGCCAATTTCTTCTTTGCCAGTTGCCAAGATATTTGCCCAACCATGAACCGTAGACTTGCCAAAGTTTATGACAAATTGAAAGAATTTGCTGAGGTGAAATTTGTTAGTTTTACAGTTGACCCCAATAATGATAATGCCTCTGTTTTAAATGCCTATGCCAGTAAGTATAAGGCTGATCCTAAAATTTGGCATTTCTTAAATGTAGGTGATTCAGGAGTTTTTGAAGTAGGGAAAGGAATGTTACTGCCAGTTTCAATAGAAGACAAAACAATTGACCATAGTCAACAGTTAATCTTAATAGATAAAGCCAAACACATAAGAGGCGTTTATGATAGCGGTAGTGATGCCGATTTAAAATTGTTAGAAGAAGACGTAAAAGTATTGTTATATGAATACCACAAGCCCTGAAAGTAAAGACAAATTAGTATTTAAAGTTGCCATGGGTATTTCTGTGGTAATTTTTATTGCAGTAATTGTATTGAACCGAAAAGTATTACCTGCACCAGAAGTATTACCAAGTTGGACTTATTTCTTACCAAAACTAAATGCCATTATAAATGGCACTTGTAGTTTATTGCTATTGGTTTCGCTTTATTTCATCAAACAAAAGAATATTTCGGCACACAAGACCGTTAATTTAACAGCCTTTGGCCTTTCTAGTTTATTCCTAATTAGCTATGTAGTATTTCATTGGATTGCACCACAAACACATTATCCAGAAAACGCGCCCAACGCTAATTTGTATTATGTGATTTTAATATCACACATCATTCTTGCTGCAGTTGTGCTACCGTTAGTTCTAATTAGTTTTTATAGAGGCTTGCAAATGCAAGTTGAGCTTCATAAAAAAATAGTTCGCTTTGCTTATCCTATTTGGCTTTACGTTACAGTAACTGGAGTAATCGTTTACCTCATGATAAGTCCCTATTATCCGGTTCAATAATCCTATTTTTGTAAGATGAAAATTGCAATAAAATTGCTTCTCATTGCTCTCCTATTAGTTGCCTTTATGCCAGAACTTGACGCCCAGTGCTCCATGTGTAAAAGCAATATTGAAATGGCAAGGCAAAATAATAGTACCAACGTTGGAAACACCTTAAACAATGGCATTTTATACTTATTAGCCCTACCCTATCTCATTGCTATGTCGTTTGGTTTTATTTACTATAAAAAGCACAAACAAAAAAAGGCAGAACAAGCCATAACACAGTTTAATAACTAAGTTTATGTGCGATTTATACGAACCATCTAAATTTAGTGCTTTTCTTAAAAGTAAATGCCCACAATGCCAAAGCGGTAAAATGTTTACACATTCCTTTTATAATTTAAAGCATTTCACAGGAATGAATGAAACTTGCAGGGTTTGTAAAATAAAATTTGAAGTAGAACCAGGATTTTTCTGGGGTGCCATGTATGTAAGTTATGCCTTTTCGGTAGCTATTATGCTAAGTATTGGAGGGGCTGTTTTGTTTTTATCGCATGGTAAGGCAGATTTCTGGACCTATATTATTCCAATAATTAGCAGTTATATTTTATTCT
>JBIKKC010000116.1:0-7450 GCA_044360615.1 Bacteroidia bacterium
CCCCTTTATCTTACCGCTATGCACGGGTGGTTATGATATACCTGTTTGGCGCCATAGAATTTAATCCAGATCTTGCTAAAAAATCTTGATGAAAGCCCCATTGTTATTATACGATGGCCATTGCGCGTTGTGTAATGGGTTTGTAGGCTTCATATTACGCTTCGACAAAAAAAAGAAATTTAGGTTTGCTGCACTCCATTCTGAAGTGAGTGTTTATTATCAACAGAAATTTAAATGGAATAGTAATGCAGATACGGTAATTCTAATTTCAGAGAATACTGTTTACATGTACCAAAATGCGGCCTTTAAAGTGCTACAGTTGCTCGGATTACCTTGGTCTATATTTTTGATATTTAAAATTATTCCTAGCTTTATTTCTTCAGCTATTTATAAAGGTATTGCGCGCAAAAGATATAGCTGGTTTGGCAAGTATGAAATTTGCCCTATTCCAAAAGCTGAAAATAGAAAACAATTTATTAGTGATCCAAATGAATTAGACTAATGAGTAAAGCCAACAATATTCCAACAAAAACAGCACTTAGTTTCTTCTTATTAAACACATGATGCTCGCTATTTTCGAATAGAATGGTAGTTGAAATATGTAAAAAGGTTCCTATCACAAAAGCCATAAAATATTCAAAAAACTCTTCTGGAATATTGGCTTCTAATACAATGCTAAGAAAGGCTCCAGCTAAAGACATTAAAGAATAAAGAATACCAATTCTGCTAAGGGTAGGAGAAGAGAGTTTTAAACCTTTAAGCAAAGTAAGCATCGCAAATGCAGCTGGAACTTCATGGATCATAATACCAAAAAGGAAAGGCAAAAAATGACTATTTCCTTCTTTCCATAAAGCTCCTACTGGAATTCCTTCGGAAAAGGAATGAATACTTAAAGACAATACAACCCCAATTGGAACTGCTTTAGCTTTAAAATGATGATGCCCATGCAAGTGTCCATGCTCTACACCCTCCGAGTAACGCTCTAAAAAAATTTGAAAGAAAAAACCAAGCAATACCAGAGCACCTTTCATAGGATCAAAAACTCTAAAAACCTCTGGTATTAAATTTAAAATAGTTATACCCAAGAGGTAAGCACCTGCAAAGGAAATGAACCAAATTAAGCTACTTTCAAACTTCTTTGCTCCTTTAATTCCTAGGTATGTTCCTAAGAGAGGCCCAATGGGCAATAATGCTAACCAAAACCAACTCATGTTTGAATAGCAACAAATTTAAAAACATATCTAGAAAACGCAAGCCCAAACAAACAACCCACAGCAGCTCCCACAATCACATCTAAGGGATAATGCACCCCAACATAAACTTGAGAGAAGGCAATTAATGATGCCCATAAAAGTAAAATAGGTAAAAGCCACCTTTGCTTCTTGAACCAATAACTGATAAAAATGGCTACTGCAAAATGATTGGTGGCATGCGCTGATATAAAACTATAACCATTGCAAGAGCCTGTTAGATGTATTACTTTTCCCGCTAATAAGGGCTCAACGCAAGGCCTTAAACGCATAAAGGTATTCTTTACTAAATTAGCACTAAACTGGTCTGTTACAAATACCATTAAAGCAGCGGCTAATAATATTTTCCAACTTTCCTTTTTGTAGGTTCGAACCAAAAAATATATAACCAGTGCGTACATTGGATACCAAGTACTCTGATTTCTAAATACAAGACAGATTGTGTTTAACCATGGATGAGAAAGGCCATTGTTGATGGCTAAAAAGGTGGCTCTATCTAATTCGAGAAGAGAACTAAGCATCTTGCTTTTTACAAATTAAAATTAACCTATCACTTTCCTGCTCATCAAAATTACTCAATTTATAGTTTCCAAAAATCTCTAAAATATGAAAACCAGCTCCATGCAACATGGTTTCAAAATCTACAAGTGTTAAGGCTTGCACTTTCTCTTGATAGCTATAGTTTTTTCTATCCACTTCAAATGAAATATCTTTAACAATGAGTCCTTGTTGCAAGTGCCGCTGAATGTTAAAAGTAATTGTATTCTTATGCACCTGCTCTGCTGAAACCAATTTCGAGAGAACCTTTGGTGCATTCATAAAATCTATTAAAAAATATCCTTTTGGATTTAGTAATGCCTTAACCTGACCCAGCACCTGCATATTGGTTGCAAAGCAATCAAAATAGCCAAAACTAGTAAAGAGATTGAGTGCAATATCAAATTTAGACGCTAAATTTAGATTGCGTAAATCACCAACTTCAAAATGCAAGCGGTTATTTTCAAAAGGTTTAGCCAAAGAAATACTGTGTTCCGAAAGATCAACTCCCGTAACATCAAAACCCAAAGAATTAAGGTAAATACTATGCCTTCCGGCGCCGCAAGCCAAATCAATTAACTTTGCATCTTTTGCCGGGTTGAATTTTTTAATTAGATTCTCAAGAAAGAATTCGGCTTCCTTCATATCCCTATCTCCATATAAAATATGATAATAAGGTGAATCAAACCATTCTTCAAACCACTCTGTTTTCTGCTGCATTTACTTTCAAATTTAACAAAATGGAAATGGCAACAAAAGTAATTTTCCAACTACTTGAGTTTAAAGCAACAATTAGCCGCTTATACCAATTTGGCTTGCTTTTCCGTTTTACTTTCGCATTTTCCCTAACCAATGAAACACCTTCTACTATATTTTAAGTTACTCCTCTTGCTATGTTTGGTGCCAAGCCTTTTACGGGCTCAAAACGGCATTGTTAAAGGCAGTTTGGCTGATACCAGCAATTACAAAACGATGGCTTACTCATCGGTTGCCCTAATTAATAAGGATTCTGTAATTTTTAGAAGACAATTTACCAACCAGCAAGGTGCCTTTCAATTTGGCAAATTGCCAGCAGATACCTACCGCATTCTTATAGCTCGCCCCACCTATGCAGATTATGAAGAAATAATACCATTGCAAGAAAATGAAGTAAAAGATCTTGGTACAATTAGCCTTATTTCTAAAGAAAACTTACTTAAAGAAATAATCATAAAAGACAGACAAGCCATTAAAATAAAGGGCGATACGGTAGAATTTTTGGTAGATAGTTTCCTCACCAATAAAAGTGCTAATGTAGAAGACCTGCTTAAAAAACTACCCGGAATACAAGTAGATAAAGATGGTAAAATAACAGCACAAGGCCAAGAAGTTAAACGTGTTTTGGTAGATGGTGAAGAGTTTTTTGGTAACGACCCAACCGTGGCAACCAGAAATATACAAGCACAAAATGTAGAAACGGTTCAAGTATTTGATAAAAAAAGTGAGCAAACAGCCTTTACTGGAATTGATGACGGAACTAAAGAGAAAACTATTAATTTAACCCTAAAAGAAGATGCTAAAAAGGGATATTTTGGCAAACTTAGAGGCATGTATGGAAGTAAAAACAATAGCACAATTCCTAATATAAACCAAAGTTATGGTACTGAAAATAGATACGAAGGGGAAGCCATGTTTAACAAATTTAAAGGCAAGCAAAAAATTTCAGTTTTCTCTACCTTATCTAATACCACCAACACAGATATGAGCTGGGAAGACAGAGAAAAGTACCTTGGAAACAATATAGAATACGACGAGGCTAGCGGTTATATGTATAGTTACTTTGAGAGATCTGAAGGAGATTTTGATGGCAATGGACTTCCACAAACCCGTTACATTGGAGGACATTACAACGACAAATTAAACAACGACAAACAAAGTTATCAATTAACAGCTACGCACCGCAATACTATGGTAAGAGGTTTAGAAAGAGATTACACCAAATGGATATTGCCCGACACCACCTACTTTAACCAAATACTTACAGATAACAAAACCAATAGAACCAATAATTCCTTGAACGGAAAATCAGAATTTAAACTTGATTCTTTCTCAACCCTTGTTGTAAGAGCAAATCTTATGCAATCCTATTATGATAATATTTCTGAGGTAATTTCTGAAAACTTTAATGAAGATAGCCTCCTCGTGAACAAAAACAGGAGAACAAACAGCAGTAATGGAGAAACCTTAAGGTTTGATTATTCCCTTGTACTCAATAAAAAATTTAGGACAGCAGGTAGAACTGTTTCGCTAAAATTTGACCAAAGAATTAATGATAATAAACGAACCGGAAATTTATTCTCTAATACAACTTTCTTTAATGGAGACTCTAGTATAAACAGCGAACAGAATTTAGACCAACAAACACCTGCAAGCGAGAAAGGGAATGGTATTGGTGCAACCTTAAGTTATACAGAACCTTTGAGCAAAAAGTACTTCTTGGTAAGTAGTTATGATTACCATCGAACGCTAAATAAATCTATTATCAATACATTTAATAAAGATCTAATGGGAGCCTACACCAAAAGAGTTGATTCTTTAAGTAATGAATTAAATTATAGCATTGGCATTCAAAAATTTGAATTGTTACTTCGTTATGTAACCAAGAAAACAAATGCAAGTATTGGGGCTAAAGTAAGTCATACCTTGTTGAACCAAGATAACGTATTAAATGATACCCTGATAACACAAAAATTCTTAAACTTCTTTCCAAGTGCTAGAGTCAATTATAAAATTAGCAGTACCAGCTCCTTTAGCTTTAATTACAGCGGCTCTACAAGGCAACCCACTTTGCAACAAATTAATCCAATTCAAAACTTAAGTAATCCTTTGGTAGTGTTTGTGGGAAATCCAGAACTAATTCAAAGTTTTAGAAATGATGTAAGCTTAAGTTATAATAATTATAAACCTATTTCTGGAAGAAGCATTTGGCTCAGCCTAAGCTTAAGCAATACCTTTAATGATTTTACAAACTATGATGTAGTGGATGAATTAGGAAGAAGAGTTTTTAAATCTGTTAACGTAAATGGAAATCAATCTATGAACTTTAATTTGTATTATTACCTTGAAATAAAGTCTATCGATTTAAGCATAGGCAATAATTTAAGAGGCGGTGCTTATAAAAATGTAAATTTTATCAATGCCCTCAGCAATGTAAACAATAATATAAACCTTAACTATAGCATTAATTTTAGCAATGATAAGGAGGATGTTTATGAAATATACTTTTCACCAGGCATAAGCTATAACAGATCTACAACAAGTTTACGGCCAGATCAAATTACCAATTTTTATACCTATACCACCTCAACAGGTATTAGTATTTACCTACCTAAGAAATTTGAATGGTTTGCCGAACACACCTGGAATAAGCGTGCTCAAAGTGGCTTATTTACTGGCAATACTAACCATATTATTAATTTAAGTTTAAATAGAAAACTTCTCAATGCAGATCAATTAGAAGTATCTGTAGGGGTGAATGATTTATTGAATCAAAACATAGGCTTTGAAAGAACAGCCAATAGCAATTATATTAATGAACAAAACTTTTTAGTACTTAAAAGATACTATTGGGTGGCACTTACTTGGCACATAAATAGCAATAGAGGAGGAACCAATGAAGAAGAATAGAACCTTACTTATTTGCCTTCTTTTTCTCATTAATGTGAAAACAGGATGGGGTCAGAACTTAATCTTAAGTGGCAAAATAACCTTTGAAAAAAAAGAAAACCTGCACAAACAATTTACGGAAATGGATAGTTGGACAGAACAACTCTTAAAAACTACACCTAAATATAGAACAGACCAATTTGAGCTTAGCTTTGATACCAGAAATACTTTTTACAAGTTAACCTTAGAAGATGAAAGTAATGCGATGAGTTGGGGCAGGATTGCCGCAGCGAATAATGTTTGGTTAAACCTAAAAGATACCCAGTATGTTGCCCAAAAACAAGTTTATGAAAAAACATATAAATTGGAGGATAGCATCCCAGAATACCAGTGGAAATATTTAAGTGAATTTAGAGAAATAGCAGGTTTTAATTGCAGAAAGGCTGCCACTATTCTTTTTGATTCCATTTACATTATAGCCTTCTATACAGAAGCTATTCCAATAAGTGGTGGCCCAGAAAGCTTTACCGGATTGCCTGGAATGGTGCTAGGAGTTGTTATTCCAAGATTGCATGTTACCTGGTTTGCTACCAAAGTTGAACCTCAATTGGTACCTAGTATTGTTTTTGAAATTCCGAAAATGAAACAGAAACCCATTAAGTTACAAACCTTTAATGAAGAGCTTTATAAAGGACTTAAAGACTGGGGTGATTACGGTCAGAAGGTAATTTGGAAAGCAAATTTTTAGGCTATTTGCAAATAATGGACATTGAACAATGAATAGACTTTTTTAAATACAAAACTAAATGTAGTATTGCTAGTATAGAATCTCAGAATTTTGGACAATTCAAAACCAATCGGAAATGCTACTACTTTTGTAATCATTGATGATGATGATATCACTATAACTTTAACTAGAAGATTGATTAAACAATTTAATAAGGATTTTGAAGTTATCAACTATAAGGACGCTAGGCAAGCTATTAAGCATTTCAAAGATTTTGGAACTTCAAAAAATGAAATTATTCTTTTAGATATTAATATGCCAATATTCAATGGTTGGGATTTTTTAGAAGAATTTGAAAAATCTAACTTAGAGGGAAACATATTTATGTTCAGTTCCTCTATAGATATCATAGACCTAGAAAAATCAAAATCGTTTAAAGCGGTTATTGGTTATTTTTCTAAGCCTCTCAATACCCAAAAAATTGAAAACATATTAAATGCGTTATGAGTGCCATTAAATCGCCTAGTCTAATAGCTATTATTAAGGCAGCCTTACAAGGCTCATTAATTGCTGCTGGCTTAAATATTGCTTGGCTATTTGGAGTAGAATACTATTTATCAATTCAAAATTTACCCAAAGGATTTCAAGTTGCTGTAGTTTTGGCCACTATTATTCCGATCCTTTTAGGTTCAGTTCTATATTTTTTGTTGGCTAAAAACTTTACAGAGGGTAAACGATTATTCTTATTTATTGGAGCCGGATTTACTGCACTAAGCATGTTTCCATCTTTTCAAGCAACCCTACCTGATGGAAATTTGGTTCCAGAACACTGGGCATTAATTACTGTTCCTATGCATTTTATTGCAGGTGGCATTGGGTTATATTATATTACAGAAAAATTTAAGTTCGCAGGTTAACGATAGTTATGGCGTCTCCCCCTAAATCAATGTGTTCATCAGTATAACTTTCTACCGCTTGGTGAAATTGCAAGAGTTCTCTTATCATTTTTCTAAGAATACCATAGCCTCTTCCATGCACTATACGCAATTGTTTAACTCCTAAGATTGTTGCATCATCTAGGTACTCATTTACCAGTTTAACAGCCTCCTCTCCCCTAGTGCCTATGACATTAATTTCTGAGTTAAAGTTAAGCATTTTTGCATTAAAATCTACCCCTTTGGGAGCTTGTCTAGAAGCTACTTTTTCTGGCTCAGTTACTTTTTCTAATTTGTTTAAAGTAATGGTACTTCTTAGTTCACCCATACCCACCACAGCTTTATTTTTTTGTAAC
>JBIKKC010000011.1:0-21899 GCA_044360615.1 Bacteroidia bacterium
CATAGCAGTTTGCTGGGCTTGTGTTGTAAAACACAACAACAAACCCAGCATACCTAATATGTAATAGCGCATTAGTCGGTATGTGTATTTGGATTTTCCCTAAAAAAACAGCAATCTGGTAATTGTTTGTAAACACTATCCACCGCCATTTTTTTGTCGGTATCATGCCCCACCGAAGCCACTAATTCATGGATTTGAATTTCGGTGATTTTAGAAGGAACATAAACTACCTCTAACATTTTAGTTTGTATATTCCATTCTGCACTTTTTATGCCTTTGGTATCTAAGGCAGCTTCTATGCGGGTTTTGCACATTCCGCAATTGCCATACACTTTAAAACTTGCTGTTTCTACTTTGCTTTTTTGCGCCATTACAGCATTTGTGCTTAAGCATAAAAGCACTATTGATACTAACCTAAAGATTGTTTTCATTATATTAAAATTTAAAAAGTAACTAAATTGGTTCAAAAAGAACCCTTAAAAAATATATCTAAAACTGCACTAAAGGCTAATCTCAAATTCTAAGCATCGTAATTTCCCAACATTTCATCCATTGGGGAGGTGGCTCTTCTTTAATTTGCTCTTCTAATTTTAAGCAAGCTATGCTATTACATTTTAATTCTATGGCTTGAACCCAAGTATATATGAAATTGCCTAAGTCATGCGGTACAACTAAATGTGAGGCTTGAAGAGCTATAATCTCCTCCGAAGCATGTATTTCAACATCTTTGCAACACCCAGTATCCTCATAAGCTTCAGAGCAAGCGCATAAATCCCCATCTGGCTTTTCAATAGCTAATAAATCTAAATGGGTAAGTCTATCCATACAGTAATGAGAATGCGCATGCACCCCAAATTGGATGAGCAACAATAACCCTACTAATAGTATAGAAATGCCTCGTTTCAAGAATTCAAAAGTAAATTAAAAAACCAATTCTTTCACAAATATTAGGATCAGGAAATACCTTTATTACAAAGATAATACTTCAATTTAATGGTGAATAGCAGGCATTTAATAATATGAAGTAATTGTAAATCATAACAATTCCGCTAATTTTCCCTAAATTTGCAGCCCTTCAAAAGA
The DNA here is from genome assembly GCA_044360615.1 of Bacteroidia bacterium. Lineage (GTDB taxonomy): Bacteria > Bacteroidota > Bacteroidia > UKL13-3 > UKL13-3 > B1. The sequence continues at coordinate 1,084 of JBIKKC010000011.1, forward strand.
GAATATGCAGAATATCAGAAACATAGCAATTATTGCACACGTTGACCACGGTAAAACTACGCTAGTAGACAAAATCATCCACCAAACACAGCTTTTCCGCGAGAATCAGGAAAAAGGCGACCTTATTTTAGATAACAATGACTTGGAGCGTGAGCGTGGTATCACTATTCTAGCAAAAAACATTTCTGTTAAGTATAAAGATGTAAAGATTAACATTATTGATACACCAGGCCACAGTGACTTTGGTGGCGAGGTTGAGCGTGTTCTTAACATGGCAGATGGTGTTTTATTATTGGTAGATGCATTTGAAGGTCCAATGCCGCAAACTCGTTTTGTATTGCAAAAAGCATTGGCATTAGGTAAAAAGCCTATTGTGGTAATCAATAAGGTTGATAAACCTAATTGCCGCCCAGATGAAGTGCATGATGCCGTTTTTGAATTGTTTTTCAATTTAGAAGCCAACGAGGAGCAATTGAATTTCCATACTGTTTATGGTTCTTCAAAACAAGGTTGGATGGGAAGAGATTGGAAAAACCCATCAACTGATTTTACGCCTTTATTAGACGATATTATTTCAGAAATTCCTGCGCCAATAGTGCATGAAGGTTCTTTACAAATGCAAATAACTTCCTTAGACTATTCATCTTTCACTGGCCGTATTGCCATTGGAAGAATTTTAAGAGGAAATATTAAAGTGAACCAACCGGTGAGCATTGTGAAGCGCGATGGTACTATTCAAAAATCTAGAATTAAAGAATTGTATACTTTTGAAGGCCTAGGTAAAATGAAAGTAGAAGAAGCTTTTGCAGGTGATATTTGTGCGGTTATGGGAATTGAAGGTTTTGAAATTGGGGATACCATTGCTGATTTTGAAAACCCTGAAGGATTGGTTCCTATTAAAATTGATGAACCTACCATGAACATGCTTTTTACCATTAACAATTCTCCTTTCTTTGGTAAAGAAGGTAAGTTTGTAACTTCACGTCACTTGCGTGATCGCTTGTTTAAAGAATTAGAAAAAAATCTTGCATTACGTGTTGAAGAAACAGATGCAGCAGATTCTTACTTGGTATTTGGTAGGGGTATTCTCCACTTATCTGTATTGATTGAAACCATGCGCAGAGAAGGTTACGAAATGCAAGTAGGCCAACCACAGGTAATCATAAAAGAAATTGATGGCGTTAAATGCGAGCCAGTTGAAATCTTAACCGTAAATGTTCCAGAAGAATATGCAGGTAAAGTTATTGAACTGGTTAGCCAAAGAAAAGGTGACATGCTAGTAATGGAACCTAAAGGAGATTTGATTCACCTAGAGTTTGAAATTCCATCGAGAGGTATTATTGGCTTAAGAAATAATGTACTAACTGCAACTGCTGGTGAGGCAATTATGGCACATAGATTTAAAGCTTTTGAGCCTTGGAAAGGTACTATTCCTAATAGAGGTAGCGGTGTAATGATTTCTGGGGAACAAGGCAAAGCCATTGCTTATTCTATTGATAAATTACAAGATCGCGGAAGCTTCTTTGTAGAGGCTGGTGAAAACATCTATATGGGTCAAATCATAGGCGAAACTAATCGTCAGGATGACCTAGTAGTAAACATAACCAAAGAAAAGAAGTTAACCAATATGCGTGCTTCTGGTACAGATGATAAAATGAGAATGGCCCCAAAGATTAATTTCTCATTGGAAGAATGTATGGAATATATCCAAGGAGATGAACTGGTTGAAATTACACCTAATTCGTTGCGTTTACGTAAAATCTATTTGGATGAAAACGAGCGCAAACGTATGAAGTCTTCTTTAGGAATGTCTTAATCTTTCTTTTCTTAGCATGACTGCAGAACAACTTAAAGACTTACGATTTAGGGCAGAAGCCCTGAGGGGGTATCTTTGACATTGATACCAAACTCTTAGATATAAAAGACGAAGAGGCCAGAAGCCTTATGCCAGATTTCTGGGATAATGTGAAGGAGGCTGAGGCTTTATTAAAGGCAACCAAACAGAAAAAAATCTGGACGGATGCTTATGCTCAAGTAATACAAAGCATTGATGACCTCAACATTTTATATGAATTCTATCAAGCAGGAGAAGGTTCTGAAGAGGAAGTAGAAGCTGAATATAAAACTGCTAAAAACCTTTTAGAAGAACTTGAGTTTAAAAACATGCTCAGTGGTGAGGAAGACCAAATGAATTGCATGTTACAAATCAATTCTGGTGCTGGCGGAACCGAGAGTCAAGATTGGGCAGAAATGCTTATGCGTATGTACATTATGTACGCAGATAAAAAAGGATTAAAAGCTCAAGTAATTGAAGAACAAGCGGGAGATGGCGCTGGCATTAAATCTTGTACTATTGAGGTAAGTGGAGATTTTGCCTATGGATTTTTAAAAGGAGAAAATGGGGTGCATCGCTTGGTGCGTATTTCACCCTTCGATTCTAATGCTCGCCGACATACCTCTTTTGCCTCCGTTTATGTTTATCCTTTGATTGACGATACCATTGAGATTGAAATAAAAGATGCAGATATAGAAATGCAAACTTCTCGTTCTGGTGGTGCTGGCGGACAGAATGTAAACAAGGTTGAAACAAAAGTACAATTAACGCATAAGCCTAGTGGTATTGTAGTAGTTTGCCAAGTAGATCGCTCTCAAATTGGTAATAAAGAACGCGCCTTACAGATGATTAAATCTCAATTGTATGAGTTAGAATTACGTAAGCGCAATGAAGCCAAAGCCATGGTAGAAGCAGGCAAGAAAAGAATTGAATGGGGAAGCCAAATTCGCAATTATGTTTTCCACCCTTATAAACTAGTAAAAGACTTGCGCACCGATGTAGAAACCTCGGATGTGCAACATGTAATGGATGGTGGCTTAGATGAATTTATTAAAGCCTACCTCATGGAAAATGCGAGTCATTAAGACTCTTTTCTATGAATAATACCAGGAATAGGTTGCGCTGTTGGCATTATAATTAATTCATTGATATTTACATGAGCTGGTCTGGTTATGGCATATAAAATGGCATCTGCAATGTCATGCGCTAACAAGCTGTCAAACCCTTCATAAATTTTCTTAGCGCGGGCTTCATCACCATGAAAACGTACAACAGAAAACTCTGTTTCAACTGCCCCTGGATAAATCCCAGTAACTCTAACTTGAGCCGAAGAAAACTCAATTCGCATAGCCTTGTTTAACGCATCTACGGCAAACTTAGTAGAACAATACACATTGCCATTGGCATATACTTCTTTGCCCGCAATACTTGCAATATTTACAATATGTCCATGCCCTCTTTCTAACATGCCAGGAGAAATTTTTCGCGTTACATATAATAAACCTTTCACATTGGTATCAATCATGGTTTCCCAATCATTGAGATCGCCCTTATCTATTGTAGAAAGCCCACTGGCAAGACCAGCATTGTTTACTAAAACATCTATTTTATGGCACCAAGCAGGTAATTGGTCAATGGCATTTGCAACTTCTTCCTTGTTTCTTATATCAAAAATGCAAGCTTGGGTTTTAACGCCAAATTGCTCACTTAATTCGCTGCACAGCTTATCTAGCCTATCTTTGCGGCGCGCAGCCAAAATTAAATCAAAGCCATTTTGAGCTAACAATTTAGCAGTAGCTTCTCCAATGCCAGCAGAAGCTCCAGTAATAAAAGCAATTTTATTCATCATTTTTTTTATTTTCGAACCTAAAGGTGAAACAAATATGACAGATTCAGTGGAGAAAACCGAGCATTTTGCTGTTATTAAATGCAGCAGCCATAAACTTGAAGAGAGTGAGGCAAAACATTTATTAAAACAAGTGAAGGCTATTTTTGAAACAGAACCTTACAATTACCTGCTTATAGATTTGGAAGGGGTAAAAGATTTTGAAGATGATGCCTTAGCTATACTAACCGATGCGGTGCTATTGGCCGAAGCCAAAACAGGTCTTCTTATTTTTTTCCATGGCAAAGAAGCTTGGATAGACACCTTTGCAGATGCTGCATTAACCTTAGTTCCTACTAGACATGAAGCCATAGAATATGTTTATATGGATCAATTAGAAAAAAAGTTTTTATCAGACGAAGAATAAATATAAAATGTCTTTTGAAATAACCATATTAGGCAATAGTTCTGCTACCCCAACGCTTAACAGGCATCCCAGCGGACAATATATAAGCATATGCGACCATCACCTTTTGATGGACTGTGGGGAAGGTACACAAGTACAATTGCAACGCTATAAAATTAAAAAATCTAAACTCTCTCATATTTTTATTAGTCATGTGCATGGAGACCATATACTAGGATTGCCTGGCCTATTGCTTTCTATGAACCTTATGAAACACTTGCAACCGGTTCATGTGTATGGACCAGCAGAGTTGTTTGAAATACTAGATGTTTTCTTTAAGCATTCAGAAACAACATTCACCTTCCCTTTGCATTATCACAAGCTTGATCCAACCAAGCAGGAAATTGTATTTGAAAATCTTTTTTTTAGGGTGAAACAGTTTCCACTTTTTCATAGGGTGCCAACCATTGGCTATTTGTTTGAGGAAAGAAGTGTATTAAAAAAATTGAATGTAGATGCTTGTCATCGACACAAAATCCCTTTCACTCATTTCAACGATATAAAAATGGGTAAAGATTTTATTGCAGCAGACGGCACTAGGATCAAGAATGAATTGTTAACCTTACCTGCAACCCGGCCTATATCGTATGCCTATTGTTCTGATACGGTTTTTGATGAACGCGTTATTAAAGCGATTGAGGAGGCAGATTACCTATACCATGAAGCTACTTTTATGCACGACAAATTAGAGCGGGCAATTAGCACCATGCATACAACAGCCAAACAAGCAGGGCTTGTAGCCAAACAAGCCAACGTGAACCAACTCATTATAGGGCATTTTTCTTCGAGATATGAAGATTTATCTGAATTGTTGAAAGAGGCCCAAGAAGAATTTCCAAATACTAGAATTGCCCAAGAAGGCACTACCTTTGTGCTAGAATGATACAAACCTTTACACCAAAAAATTGGAAGAATTACGAATTGCTAGATTGTGGCAATTTTGAAAAATTAGAACGCTTTGGAAATGTGATTATAAGAAGACCAGAACCACAAGCCCTTTGGGACAAGGTATGGTCTGAGATAGAATGGAAAAAGCATACCCAAATTACTTTTAAACAACAAGGGAGTCATAGTGGCGAATGGGTTAACCCTTACAAACACCAAAGTAAATGGCAAATGCCTTATGACGGACCTGGGTATGAATTAATATTTAACCTATCGCTTACTTCATTTAAACATGTGGGCATTTTTCCTGAGCAGGCAGCTAATTGGGATTACATTTTTAATAACTTAAAAAAAATAAAAGAAGAGCAACCAAGATTTTTGAACCTATTTGCTTACACAGGTGGGGCAAGCATTGCAGCCAAAGCAACAGGAGCAGATGTTACACATGTTGACTCTGTGAAGCAAGTTATTTCGTGGAGCAGAGAGAACATGGAAGCCTCTAAATTGGATAATATTCGTTGGGTTGTAGAGGATGCGTTAAAGTTTGTAAAGCGCGAGGTAAAGCGAGGCAAAACCTATCATGGCATTATTTTAGACCCACCAGCTTATGGCATTGGTGCAAATGGAGAACGCTGGCAACTTGAAGAAAACATCAATGAAATGTTACAAGATGTAGCACGTTTGCTCGACCCCAAACAACACTTCCTCATTCTTAATGTGTATTCTTTAGGATTAAGTGCTTTGTTAATGCAAAATTTAGTAAGTAGAAATTTTAAAGAATCTGCGCAAATGGAAAATGGAGAATTGTACCTTCAAGCAAAATCTGGCGTACAATTACCCTTAGGTATCTTAACCAGATACACACACGGCATTTAACTCAAAACCCAAAACTTAAAACTTATACTTTATACTTCTTCTTAATTTGAAAGAAGTAACTTCTACTAATTTCGAAAGGCTTTTCAATTCCCTTTAAAAATAAACGGCCAGTGTCATTGGTCCACTTTTCAATTTTGCCTACGTTTAATAAATTAACAATTGTTGACCTATGAATTTGTATAAATACGTCACTTGGCAAACGATTATCCCAATTTTTGATAGAATTATAGGTGATACTTAACTTCCCATCATTCATATGAATTTTGGTGTAGTTACCAAAAGCTTCAATGAAATTAATGTCTTGTACTTTGATAAATGTTAACTTACCATCAAAGTTAAGTAAGATAGTCTGATCTGGCTTAAAACGCTCTTGAGTTTCATCCATCATAGTGCTTACATTCACTTCAGGACTAAGTTCAGTAACTCTTTCAATTGCTCTTCTTAAGCGATCCGCACTGATAGGCTTTAGGATATAATCAACCGCATTTAACTCAAAAGCTTTGATGGCAAAATCCGGATGAGAAGTAATGAAAATAATTTTAGGGTCACAGGTAATTTCATTCAATAAATCAATGCTAGTTAACCCATTTAAATCAATGTCTAGGAACACCAAATCTGGCTTGGTATCATTGATAACCTGACGCGCAGATTCATAATCTGATGCCTCTCCTACAATCTCGATGTTTGGAAAACCATCTAACACTTTCTTAAGTGTTATACGCATCATATCCACATCATCCACTACTACTGATTTTATAGTATCCTTCGCCATAATTATTTGAGTGTCCTTTTTCTAATTTAATATTAATTCAATACAAAATTTAACTTCTCTACTGCAAAAAACGGAATATGTATCAAATATGCCAACTAAAATTTTGGCTTGTAAAAAAGTATTTGATATTCAGCATATTAGCTATTTATATTTACTGCAAATAGTGTTAATTAGCAGTATCCTTATCGTCTTCTTCTTGCTTTGTCTGCCTAACCTCAGGTCTCATTTGTGGAAAAAAGAGCACATCTTGTATTGATTGTTGATTGGTAAGCATCATACAAAGGCGGTCAATTCCAATTCCAATACCTGCTGTTGGTGGCATTCCATATTCCAATGAACGCAAGAAGTCATGGTCAATAAACATGGCCTCATCATCGCCTCTCTCCATCAATTTTATCTGCTCCTCAAAACGCTCGCGTTGGTCTATTGGATCATTTAACTCTGTGTAAGCATTGGCTACTTCTTTACCATTTATCATAAGTTCGAAACGCTCTACTAAACCTTCTTTAGAACGGTGTTTTTTGGTAAGCGGACTCATTTCTACAGGGTAATCTGTGATAAAAGTAGGTTGAATATATTTGCTTTCGCAGGTTTCGCTAAATAACTCATCTATTAGTTTTCCTTTACCCATACTTGGTTCAACATGAATATTAAGTTTAGCGCAAACCTCTCTTATTCCAGCTTCATCCATAGCACTCACATCAAAACCTGTATGTTCTTTAATTGCATCAAAAATAGTGATGCGTTTAAAAGGAGCTTTAAATTGTATTTGGTTTTCACCTAATGTAACTTCAGTTGTTCCATGTAAATCTGTGGCCACCTTTTCTAGCATACGTTCTGTAAAATCCATCATCCAGAAATAATCTTTGTAGGCTACATAAAATTCTAAAATGGTAAACTCTGGATTATGTGTTCTATCCATACCTTCATTTCTAAAATTTCTAGAGAACTCGTAAACCCAATCAAAGCCGCCTACGATAAGTCTTTTAAGATAAAGCTCATTGGCAATGCGTAAATAAAAGGGAACATCTAAGGCATTGTGATGTGTAATGAAAGGCCTAGCAGCAGCACCACCAGGAATATTTTGCAGCACAGGTGTATCTACTTCCATGGCGCCATGGTCGTTTAAAAAATCGCGCATGGAGCGTATAAGTTGCGTACGTTTGCGAAAGGTCTCTTTAACTTGTGGATTAACTATTAGATCTGCATATCGCTGGCGGTACCTAAACTCTGGATCGGTAACGGCATCAAAGGTTTCACCCTCTTTTTCTTTAACAATAGGTAAAGGTCTTAAAGCTTTAGAAAGCAACACGAAACCAGTGGCATGAATAGAAATTTCACCAGTTTTAGTGGTAAAAACAAAGCCCTTCACGCCTAAAATATCACCTATATCTAATAGCTTTTTAAATACTTGATCAAATAAGGTTTTGTCTTCACTAGGGCAAATATCATCTCTACGAAAATATACCTGCACTTTTCCTAAATCATCTTGTAATACAGCAAAAGCAGCTTTGCCCATATCGCGCATACTCATTAATCTTCCAGCAATAGAAACGCTTTTCCATCGAGCATCCTCAGGATTATCAGCATAGTGATGTTTGATATCATTTGAAAAGCAATTTACTTCAAAGGCCTCGGCTGGATAAGCATTAATGCCTAGTGCTTCTAGATCAACTAATTTCTGCCTGCGAATACGCTCAGGCTCACTCAAATTGTGTGTATTTTCCATAAATAAGGAGCAAAAATAAGGGATCAAGACGATTAATCTAAATCCCTTATTTCATATTGAACAGAAATCCCTTAATTATTTATTGTGGCTTGGTAAAAATCTATGCCGCATCACGAAAAGTGCTTAGGTCTTTGCTAGGAATTTACTCTAATTTTTTCAAGCCTACTTTAGCCAATTGTTTAATACTGTCCTCATAATCATACTTACTAAAAGTAGCAACCTTTTTATAATAATCAGCAGCCAAATCTTTATAACCAAGTTTGGCATAAATATTACCAAGTTGTAAACAAGCATTTGGAAGTAAATAGGTATTTACTTTAACCCCATATTCAAGACATTTTTTATAGTTAGAAATGGCATCAGATGGTCTGTTTTCTTCTTGACTAATACGCCCCAAACGATAAAAATATTCTGTTTGTTGGAACTGACTTGGAAAGACTTTTTCAGAAACTTCATGCAACACAAGTTTAGCTTTATCATAATACCCGCCATCAAATAAAAGTCTTGCTTTTAGCAAAAGCGTATCGGGAAAAATCCCTGCGCTTAAATCTTGATCCACCAATTTAACTTCGGAGCTCGACTGCTTTTGAAGTTTTTGCGCCATACCTCTATACACCAAAAACTTTTCTTTATTGTGACATAACAATTCTATCCAAGAAAGACGGGTGTAGGCATCTTTAGCTGAGTTTTTAGTAACGCTTGTACTTAAATACTTTTTGAACCAAATAGCGGCAGTATAATCAAGCTTATGCAGCAGAATATCGCCCATTAGATAGTTTAAGTACGGTATTTTTTCGTAAGCATCAGAAGATGGAGCTTGTTTTAGCACTTGCAAGGCAACCTCATTATTGCCAGATTTCTCTGCAATATAAACCAATACAAAAACCTGCATGAGGTTTTCTTTAGTATTGGTGGCATAACTTCTATAAAAATTAAATGCCGCCTTTTTATCTTCAAAGTTTAGTTCAATCAATGCATAAAACAAGGCAGCTTGATGCCTTTCCAAAAGAGGTTCTAACTTTGAATGATCTAAATAGCTTCCCAGTAATTTAAGCCCATCTTTAATTGAGCCTTTTAAGCCAACTGCATCGGTTATCCATTTATACTGAGCCGGAATAGTGCCAATTAATGCCTGCAAAACGCCTAATTCTTTCTTATTAGAAAGAAAATTGGGAAATGCTTTCTCATTAGCATTAATTTCAGAATGCGCAGCTCTAAAACCAGTAACAGCTCCTAAGTATTCTTCAAAAGCACCGTCTACCAGAGCGCCTAGCAATAATGCACTCCCCTTAATATAGCCTTTGTACGGAGAAGAATTATCCAATTTTTTAACCGCTTCAATACAGTTATTTTTTGTTGCATTAAAAAGCGGATACAAGGACTTATCTTGATGCACCATGATGCGATAAAAAACAAGATATAATCTGAGGTAATCATTAACAACATTGTATTTATCGTTAGCGGCAACTTTACTTAAATTTGATTCTGCATCTTTTAAACGCAATTCACAAATGGCTTCTTGTATAGGAATATGAGCAGGCTTATAGGCAAAGTAAAAATCGCTGGCACTTGCTAGATTTAGTTTTGCACATAGAATAACAATAAAAATATGGTAACGCACGGGATGAAGATAAGGAGATTAAAATAAAAAAAAAAGCCATCTGATTAGGATGGCTTTAAACTTAAATTTTTGATTCTGCAACTACTTCTTCTGCGAGTTGTGCGTCTGTTAAAACGCGGCCACAATTTTCGCATACTATAATTTTTTTACGTTGTTTTATATCACTTTGGCGTTGAGGCGGGATACCTGCGTAACAACCGCTGCAACTTTCTCTTTCGATGGTTGCTACACCAATACCATTTTTAACACTCTTTCTAATTCTATCGTAAGAATGAACTAATCTTTCGTCTGCAACTTTAACAGCGTTGCCACGAATTTTCATCAATTCATCTTCTTCCTTTTTTGTCTCTTCAACAATATTATCCAGCTCGCCCTTTTTGTTTAAAAGATCTTGCTTTCTGCCTTCCAAATCAGCTTTTAAGGCTTCAACTGCTAATTTCTTTTGTTCAATATCAAATTGGGTATTTTTGATACGTTTATCTAATGCTTGTTGTTCTAGTCCTTGAATTTCGATTTCCTTGTTAAGGGCATCAAACTCGCGGTTATTTTTAACATTATCCAACTGCTTCTCATACTTTTTAGTTAAAGCTTTTGAATCAACAATTTTAGCCTTATTGGCAGCAATGGATTCATCCATGCGGGCAATTTCTGCTAATAAATTGTTAGTTCTGGTTTCATAACCAATAATTTCATCTTCTAAGTCACTAACTTCCATTGGAAGTTCGCCTCTCACTGCTGTTAACTTATCAATCTTGCTATCGATAAGCTGAAGTTTATACAGTGCTCTTAATTTCTGTTCAATGCTAGTCTCTATTGCTCCTGCCATATTGCTTTAGCTAAAATAATTAATTGGATTCGTGTTAATTCCCGATAAAAGGATTGCAAAAGTAGGAAATTTTTCGAGAATTAACTCACTTAAAAGGGTTTTCGTAAATTTTTCACTCTCAAAATGGCCAATATCAGCTATCATCATGGCTTGTTCGGCATCAAAAAATTCGTGATACTTAACATCTGCTGTCACAAATGCATCAGCACCAGCAGCTTTTGCAGCCTTAATTAAAAAGCTACCTGCCCCTCCACAAACTGCAATTTTTTGAATTTGCCTCTCTAATGGTGTAAACCGTATTAGCTCTAATTCCATGCTAGATTTTAAGTGCTTTAAGAACGAGCTGGTTTCCAGTGGCTTGTCTAAATCTCCAATTAAGCCAGAGCCTGCCAATTCTATTGTATTTTGAAGCGTATAAATGTCGTAGGCAACTTCCTCGTAGGGGTGAGCAGCAATAAGTGCCGCAATTACCTGAGATTTTTTCCAATTTGGGAGAATAACTTCCAACCTAAATTCCGCCTCGGAATGCAGTTGATTGGCTTGGCCAACAAATGGGTTTGCCTTGTCATTTGCCATAAAGGTTCCCTCCCCTTGCAACGCAAAACTACAATTGCTGTAATTTCCTATTTCACCAGCGCCAGCGGCAAATAAGGCTTTGGCAACCTCTTCTTTTTGTTTGCTTGGCACAAAGGTTACCAGCTTTAACAACTTTTGTGAAAGAGGTTGGAGAACTTTTGTATTTGATAAGCCTATTTTCTGAGCAATTTTAAAATTTACTCCCAAATGCCAATTATCTAAATTGGTATGAATGGCATAAATGGCAATATTAGATTGAATAGCTTTAATCACAGTTCGTTCCACATAATTCTCACCAGTAAGCTTCTTAAGCCCCCCAAAAATAATGGGATGGTGCACCACAATCAAACCACAACCTTTAACAACGGCCTCTTCTACCACCGCCTCTGTGCAATCTAAACTAATAAGCACAGCCTCAATTTCTTGTTCCTTATTCCCTACTAACAAACCAGAATTATCATAGGATTCTTGCAGCGAAAGGGGCGCAATTTGTTCTAAAAAATTGCAGATATCTTTAACTTTCATGGGAGTATTGGGCCAATTGTTTATTAAATTTCCATTTTCTGTATGCCTTAAACCAAAAGGTATGTTGGAAAGCTCTAATCACTTTAACTTTTAGCCAGATAATAGGATAACTGAATAAGTTGAGCAAAGCAATTTGCAAAGGAAAATACTTAAATCCTGCATGAATATACTCCCGCATTCCTAACATTCTTTTTTGGTAAGTGGCGCCTGTAATATCATAAAAGGCAACAACTTCATCTATAAAATTAGTCTTAATTTCAGCATTTCTAAACAAACGAATAAACCATTCTGTATCGGAAATAAGCTTATAATTGGTTTCAAAATAGCCAATTTGTGTAAATAGCTTGCGCTTGGCAAAACTAGCCTGATGACAAATAGGATACTTAAAATAGAAATCCTGAAAACTCACAGGTTCTCCTGCAACATAGTCAACCCCAGTTGGCTCGTTTAAGGTTTGAACCTTAGCATAAATAAAATCAGAAGTAAAACTAGCAGGATGATTAAAAACATCCTTCAACACCTCTGGATGGTAAAAGGAGTCGCCGGCATTTAAAAAATAAACCCATTCCCCTTTAGCTAATTTAACCCCTTTATTCATGGCATCGTATATACCCTTATCTTTCTCCGAAACCAGTGCACCTATATATGGCTTAAAGGGTTCGAGTAAACTTAAAGTATTATCTGTAGAGCCCCCATCAATAATTACCAATTCAAAATCTTTGAAACTTTGGTTCAAAGCAGATTGAAGCGTAGCCTGAATTAAGTCTGCAGCGTTATAGCAAACTGTAATAAGACTTAATTTTACTGGGGAGATTGGCATTAAAATTTAGGGCAATTACATTTCTTATCTCTTGCAATACCTTTGTGACTGCTACAAGAGGTTTGGACCAATAAGAAAGAAAAAAGTAAAAGAAGAAGAAGGGCTACATTTTTACGCATTGCACAAAGTTATAAAAACCTCTCAGAATTTGCATAAAATTGCCACTTAATCAATAAACATGGAACTGATAGATTTTATTTTACACTTCGACAAACATCTGCAAGACTTTATAAATGCTTATGGAGCTTTAGTTTACGGCTTGTTATTTCTTATTGTTTTTATGGAAACAGGCCTTGTAGTAACGCCTTTTCTACCAGGAGACTCCTTACTCTTTGCAGCAGGAGCTTTAGCGGCAAACGAGGCCAATCACTTAAACGTTTTCTTGATTATTGTACTGTTAATTATTGCAGCCTTATGTGGTGATAATTCTAACTACTTTATTGGAAAGTATCTGGCTAAAAAAGGTGAAGGGGCCAAATTATTTGGCATTTTCACCATTCGTAAAGACTACCTCGACAAGACTCATGCCTTCTATGAAAAACACGGGGCAAGAACTATTGTTATTGCTCGCTTTGTGCCTATCGTAAGAACTTTTGCTCCCTTTGTGGCAGGCATTGGAAATATGGATTATAAGAAATACATCTCTTATTGCATTGGCGGTGCCATTTTATGGGTAACCTCTATTAGCCTTGCAGGATATTTCTTTGGTAGCCTACCCTGGGTGAAAGAAAATTTCGAAAAAGTAGTTTTTGGCATCATTCTCGTTTCTCTACTTCCTGTAGTTTTTGAAGTAATCAAACATAAACTTGGTCAGAAAAAGTAATCTTATTACAATTCTTCTATGCATCATGGCAACGGCTCAACTTTATGCCGAGCGCAGCAGTGGCCATTGCAGTATGAGTTTTGAACCAAATGGCAAGATAGTTTTTAGCATGCTGCCTAAAACTGTATTTTTTGCTGAACCAAAAGGACAACTAAAGACGAGAATTTGGATTGAAGCCTACGTAAAACCAAGCGATTTGTATGACGGAATTAGGATCAAAACAAATACAAAAATTTATGATAGAAACAGGCGCTTAATGGGACGTGTTACGGACGCCTTTAATCCCATGCAACTTTTTGAACAAATAGACAGCTTAATTCCTATTAATATAAGCGGTTATATCGAAAATGCTTGTATAGACAATAGTTTCATTCCAGAAAATGATTTAAGCAATCTTTTGCTTGCCGCTGGTAACAATGAAAAGTTGTCTACCTTTTTACCAGTTTTAGATAAGTATCAATTTAAATTTACCCAAGAAAATGAGAGCTATTCTTCCTACTTATTGGTTCAACCAGAATTTGTAACACAAAGTTTTGAACCAAGAGTATTGATGGTATTTTACAAAGAGGAATTGATTGCCATTTTTCATACTAGGCCAATTAAAGTAAAACAATATGATTCGATAGAAATGGGAAGTGAATACAAGATGATTTATAACTCAAAATTTTCTGAACATACCAAATCTGAAATGGTAGAAATATACCGCAAAAAATTAATTAAAGATTCAAGATAAATTACTTAAAATGCAGATTACAGATACAATTTATATTGCCGGACACAGAGGAATGGTTGGCTCTGCCATTCATAGAAAATTGCTTGCAGAAGGTTTTCAAAATATTGTAGTAAGAACATCTTCAGAATTAGATTTAAGAAACCAAGAAGAAGTTGCCGCCTTTTTTAAAGCCACACAACCACAATATGTTTTTTTAGCTGCCGCAAAGGTTGGAGGAATAGTAGCGAATAATACTTATAGAGCTGAATTTTTATATGATAATTTGATGATACAAAACAACATCATCCACCAGAGCTACTTAACTGGTGTTAAAAAACTACTATTTTTTGGCTCAAGTTGTATTTATCCCAAGCATGCGCCGCAGCCATTGCAAGAAGAGAGTTTATTAACCGGCTTGCTCGAACCAACGAATGAACCCTATGCCATTGCTAAGATAAGTGGCATTAAAATGTGTGAAGCTTATAGAGATCAATATGGATGCAATTTTGTAAGTGTTATGCCAACAAATTTGTATGGATATAATGATAATTACCATCCAGAAAATTCGCATGTATTACCGGCCTTTATCCGTAAATTCCATGAAGCAAAAATGAACCAGCAAGACAGTGTTGAAATCTGGGGAACGGGTACTCCAAAAAGGGAGTTTCTATTTGTGGATGATTTAGCGGATGCCGCATTTTTAGTGATGCAACAATACCATGAAAAGCCATTTTTGAACCTAGGAAGTGGGGAAGAATTAAGTATCAAAGATTTAGCAGAAACTGTGGCGAGGGTAGTTGGATTTGGTGGAAAACTGCATTTTGACCGCTCAAAACCTGATGGAACTCCTAGAAAACTAATGGATAACTCCAAAATACGAGCATTAGGCTGGGCTCCCAAAATTAGCTTAGTGCAAGGAATAACAATCGCTTACAAGGATTTTCTTAAATTGTAGACAGTGCTTGAAAATGTGCTGATTAACTTTTCCCAAATCCGGAAATTTTCTTGATATTTGTTTGGTCAAAATAGCCTATGGCAAGCAAAAAAAGTAATTTCAAGATATTTGTTGTGGAAGATGATACTTGGTACAGGAGCTTCCTAACATATACCCTCCAACTTAATCCCGATTATGAGGTAATTGGTTTTGAAAATGGTAAAGACTGTATAGCGAATATTCATCTTAAACCAGATTTAATAACCATTGACTATTCTTTACCGGGGATGAATGGTGCGGAATTGATAAGAAAAATAAAGGATTTAGACGATCAGATACAATTGATTGTAATTTCGGGTCAGGAAGATATAGGCACAGCTGTTGAATTATTGCGTTTAGGGGTATTTGATTATATAATTAAAAACGAGGATACCAAACCAAGGTTATTAAACTCGGCACAAAATGCCTTAATCAACTCCACTCTCAAAACAGAAATTGTTGAACTAAGAGAAGACTTAGGGAAGAAATACGATTTCAGTAAAACGATTATAGGAAACAGTGATGCTATTAAGAAAACCTTTTCTCTAATTGAAAAAGCAGCAAACAGTAAGATTACAGTTTCCATTTCAGGAGAAACAGGCACAGGAAAAGAATTGGTGGCGAAAGCGATTCATTATCATAGCGACAGAAAAAAATCTGCATTTGTAGCCGTAAATGTTGCAGCCATTCCGAGAGATTTGATAGAGAGTGAGTTATTTGGCCATGAAAAAGGAGCCTTCACAGGAGCAGATGCAAGAAGAATTGGAAAATTTGAGCAAGCCATTAAAGGAAGTATTTTCTTAGATGAAATTGGAGAACTAGATTTAAATCTTCAGGCTAAGTTGTTACGTGTATTGCAAGAAAGAGAAGTAACAAGAATTGGAAGCAATACTGCAATTCCGATTGATGTAAGAATTATAGTAGCTACGCACAAAAATTTAGCACAAGAAGTTCAAGAAGGTAGATTTAGAGAAGATTTATATTATAGGTTGTTAGGATTGCCAATAAACTTGCCACCCTTAAGGGATAGAGGCAACGACATTGTTCATCTTGCAAAGTTTTTTATAGACGAGTATGCTAAAGACAATAAGTCGGGCAAAATTAGTTTGAGCAATGAGGCACAAAAGAAGTTATTAGATTACGCTTTTCCTGGTAACATTAGAGAACTCAAGGCCATTATTGAATTAGCTTGTGTATTGTGCGAGGCCAATTATATAGAACCTCAAGATATTACTTTTAACTCAGATAAATCTATGAGTAATTTACTTTCGCAGGAGCTCACTTTTGACGACTATACCAATCTAATTATAAAGCTTTTCTTAGATAAATATGATGAGAATGTGATTATGGTAGCCAAGAAACTTGATATCGGTAAATCTACTATCTATAGAGTCATGAAAACAGACCGGTTTAAACAGCTTTACAAAAAGTAAATTTTAGAATAATATTCATAAGAAATAAAATATATGAAAAGAACATTCCTTGCATTAGATGATGAATTAAGTATCTTAAAAATCCTAGATTTCTATTTCAACAAAAACTATAATGTAGTTGCAAAGCAAAATGGCAAAGAAGCTTTAGAATGGATGCAGCAAGGCGTTATACCTGATGTCATTATAGCCGACGTGAATATGCCTGAAATAAATGGATTAGAATTTATTAGACAGATTAGATCAAGTGGTTTTTTTAAAGACGTACCCCTGATTATGCTTTCTGGTAATGAAGGATCAAGTGATAAAATTAAATGTTTAAAAGCAGGTGCTGATGATTATTTGATTAAGCCATTTAATCCTGAAGAGCTAGAAGCCAGAATCGACAATATTTTTAGAAGAATAAAAAAAGTATAATCGATGGAAAAATCAAAAGAAAGGATAGCCTTTATTGCTAGTAATCCAGATGCAATTGTAGAGTTTTCTCATACATTCAAGGAGAACTTCACTATTTTTCATTTTGATAATATATTTCAATTCATCCAATGGACTAATTTAAATGATGCAGTTAGTTTGGTTGTAACCTATTCTGATTTATTGGGCGCAAATGGGGTTACCCTAAGGAAAAACTGCAAAAATGTACCCAAAACGGCTAACGTACCTTTTATATTAATTGTAGATAGAATTACTACTGCTAGCAGAAATATAGCACTTCTAGAGCAATTTGCAGATATTTTTGAAAGGCCAATAATTGGAGAAGATTTTTTAGCCCGTGCAAATTATCTCATTCTAAATCCACCGCGCTATCATAAAAGTATAGTTGCCGCACAAAATGCATTTCCAAAATACAGCACTCCATTCGCTAAAAGAATGTTTGATATTGTTGTAGCATCTATTGCTTTACTAATTCTTTCGCCCTTGTTTTTGATTTTTGCTGCCATTATTGCAATAGAATCTAGAGGCCCTGTTTTTTATGCTTCTAAACGTGTAGGGACTGGCTATACACTATTTGATTTTTACAAGTTTAGATCTATGAGAGTAGGCGCCGACGGCATGTTAAAAAACCTAAAACATCTAAACCAATACAATACTGGAGGTGAAACCAAAAGTTTAGAAGACTATAAAAAATTCATTTGTGAAGATTGTGCAAAAGCCAATACCACCTGCCAGAGTCAACTCTATATGGATGGTGAAAAAATATGCGAGAAGGTTTTTGTAGATTATAAGCGAATCAAAGAAGGGTCTAAATTTATTAAGATAGAAAATGATCCACGCATTACTAAGTTTGGTACAATAATGCGCAACACAAGTATAGATGAGCTGCCGCAATTATTTAATGTGCTTAAAGGGGATATGAGTATTGTAGGCAATAGGCCATTACCTTTATATGAAGCAGAAAAACTAACTACCGACCAATTTGCTTTGCGTTTTTTAGCCCCGGCGGGTATTACTGGCTTATGGCAAGTAACTAAACGAGGCCAAAGCGGCCAAATGAGTGCGGAAGAACGCATGGATTTAGATAATGAATACGCTAAAAACTATTCTTTTTGGCATGATATAAAGATTATTCTTCGCACTATTCCAGTGCTATTTCAAAAGGAAAATGTGTAAATAAATTAATCCTCAGATTATTAATATAAAAAGGGCTGCCCGAAATTAATCGGGCAGCCCTTTTACTTTAAATCAATTTAAGCTTAGTGCTTAACTACTTTTCTTACTACCCATTCATTGTTTATGTTTACCCTAACTAAGTAAACACCTGAAGGGAGTTTAGCCACATCATTTAAGTTGATGGCATCTCCACCTGCCTTAATATCGAAGCTAGTTCTAGCGCAAACTGTTCCCATTAAATTTAGCACCTCTACTTGGGTAGTTGTTGCAATTGGGGAAGCAATGAACATACTTAACTCGTTACTAAATGGAACAGGATATAAGGTAACTTCAACCTCTTCTGTTTCGCCAAAGTATACGGCTTTCACAGCAGAGTATTCGAAGCTTCCATCTTGATCCACCATTTTTAAACGGTAGTAAACGGTATTGGTATTTAATACCTCTGCAACATTTACATCTTGGTATTGGTAAGCTAACAAACGGTTACTATTACCAGCAGCTTTTACTTTATCAATAGATTCAAATTTACCTTTGGCAATTGCTCTTTCTATTTCAAAGTAAGCACTGTTCTTTTCACTTGCAGTATTCCAATACAAACCTGCATCAGAAGTTCCTTCTTTTACGGCTTCAAAACTATTTAACACCACAGGAAGTGGAGAAATATCTGTAGTACCGGTAAAGTCAGAAAAATCTGATAAACCATTCACTCCAAAATTAGAAGCCACAGTATCTACCGTAGTTGCTGTTGAGCCATAGTGTGTCCACCAGCCACCAACGGTAGGTTTCTTAGCCAACTTAAGATCAGTTGCAGAAGGCACACTTCCTAACATATTTGGATCGTAACGTAAGTTTAAATCATAGTTATAGAAAGAACCACCAGTTACATTGATTCTCCAGAACACATCCATGTAATGTGCACCAGGAGCAGTTCCATTATTAGTTGGATTGCTGATAAGTGCACCTGTATGGTAAGTTCCGTTAATAGCAGATGGAACAGTTCCAGTATTACTCCAAACCACTGTGGCAACAGTATCACCCAACACTAATGCATGCTGTGTATTGCCATTTCCAATAGAACCCGTAAAAGTTAATGAAGGAGGAGTTGCAGTTGGCATAAACTCATAAGCACCAATATCTGGCGCACCAGTAGCTACTGTGGTACTTCTAGTATTGCCTAAGAAATCATTATTTACAAAAGATGACTGTTGCGCTCTTCCACTTGCTGCCCAGCTATTGCTGTTAGATACAAGCGGCATCAGGTTGGTTGTAGAAGTAAAGGTTAAATTAGAAGTAACAGATCTTCTATCTGAACCTGAATAAAGCACGTTTCTAAATGCAGTTGTGAAGTTGGTTGCGCTATAATTGGTACCATTAGAAAACAACATATTAGAATTTCCACTATAGTAAAGATTGTTATCAGACACAACCATGGCAGCAACAGCTTGGAAGTTAGAATAGTAAACAGCATAACCATTAGCACTCCAAATAATGTTATTAAATACACGCATACCATTCGAGGCAGTAACTTGAGGTATGGTTGGCGCAATTGAATGCCCAGTGTACCAGATACCGTAAGAAGTTGCACTTGTATTTAATCTAAAGGTGTTATTCATGGTATATACATTAGAAGCATTAACCATGTATAATCCATATTGCGTGCCAGTAGACAACATATTGATTACGTTATTCTTTATTTGCGCTAAACCAGGTTCTCCATAATAGCCATGAGTTACCAAATAAATGGCAAAAGTAGAGAATGGCAATTGCATGTTATTTCTGCTAATTTCTACATCCCCAGAAGAGCTATTGCTAAAGATTGCGTAATACCCTTGGGTAGGATTACCATCAAAGAAATTATTTCTAATTTTAGTATTGCTTCTGCTGTTTAAGTTAATAGACGACCAATAATTTTGGAAAAACGTATTAGAGTCAATTACTAAACCAGTGGTGAACTGACTAATAATATTCTGGCCACCAATCCATACACCATAAGCACCTTGGCGTAACTGATTATTTACAATATTTATATTAGAAGCATTATCGCCATTTGGACCATAAATGATAGCCAATAAATCTGAGGTACTTGTTGTAGTAACCGCTTCAAGGATTGAATTTCTGATGGCTAAATTATTGGTGTTGGTATTAGTTGAGGCAAACTTATTGATAGAAACAACACGACCATTGGTTGGGTTAGTATTTCTAATGGTTAAGAATCGCAAAGTAGTAAAACTAGTACCTCTAAATCTGATGGTATAATTGTCATTGGCAGTTGCTGTTGACGAAGTTATAATTACATCATTTGGATTACCTGTTAATGATCTTATTAAAATTCTGCTTGTATCACTTGTACCTGCAATTGGTCCAAAATCTATTTGACCAGTGTATGTTCCAGAAGCAACATTGAAGGTTACATTACCAGCAACACCACCGCAGGTTAACCTATTAACGGCATCCCCAAAACTCAAGAAATTGTTTGCACCAGTGCCAGCAGGGTTAATGGTGTAAATACCGC
>JBIKKC010000118.1:0-7244 GCA_044360615.1 Bacteroidia bacterium
CTTGGCAAAAGATATTACCATTAGGGTGCATAGTGAAGCAGATTACGAGCAGGCAATTGAAGCATCGGCAATACTGTTTGGACAAGGAACTGCAGAGGCATTGGCTAAGTTAGAGGAAGCTACCTTCTTAGATATTTTTGAGGGAGTACCTAATTATACAGTTGCGCTAAGTGATTTTGAAACCGGTCTTTCTGTTATTGAATTGCTTGCAGAAAAAACGCAAATATTCCCAAGTAAGGGTGAAGCTAGAAAAATGTTGCAAGGTGGTGGCGTTAGTATTAACAAACAAAAAGTGGAAGATGTAGAACTTCAAGTAAGCGCTAATTCTTTAATTAATGGGAAGTATTTGTTGGTTCAAAAAGGAAAGAAAAACTATTTTTTAATTATAGCCGCATGAAAACTATAGGACCAAAAGACTTGCCTTTGGCAGACTTTCACAACACACTATTAACGGCCATTGCGCCAAGACCTATTTGCTTTGCCAGCACTATAGACCAAGATGGCAATCCTAATTTAAGTCCGTTTAGTTTCTTTAATGTTTTTGGTTCGAACCCAACTCGATTTATTGTTTCGCCAGCGCGCAGGGTAAGAGATAATACTATAAAACATACCTTAGAGAATGCCATAGCTACCAAAGAAATGGTAATAAATGTGGTTAATTACAACATGGTTCAGCAAATGAGTTTGGCCAGTTGCGAATATCCAAAAGGTGTAAATGAATTTGAAAAAGCAGGCTTTACCATGTTGGCTTCTAAAATGGTTAAACCGTTTAGGGTAAAGGAAAGTCCGGTGCAAATAGAATGTAAGATTGTAGACATACAAGAAACCGGAAAAGAAGGTGGTGCAGGTAATTTAATTATGGCAGAAATGCTTTGCATGCATATTGATCCAAGTGTTTTAACCGCAGATGGAAAAATAGACCAGCACCGTATAGATTTAGTTGGGCGTTTAGGTAGCGACTGGTATGTGCGCGCTTCGGGAAATGCTTTGTTTGAAGTTCCAAAACCAGCAAGAAACCTCGGAATTGGCTTTGATAAGCTTCCAATAGCTATTAAAAATAGTAAGTTCTTAACTGGTAATGATTTAGGTATGCTTGCCAATATAGAACAATTGCCTGATGCAGATAGTATTGCCATTTTTGGCCGCATGAACAAAGAGCTGATTGCCTTGTTGCAGCAAGATTTAGCTAGTGCAGAAAAACAAGAGGGACTTCATCGCTTGGCACATCAACTGCTTATTGAAAACAAAGTAACAGAAGCTTGGAAAGTTTTATTGAGTGTGTAGTGTCTAAAAATAGTGTCCTAATTGGGGCAATTAATTCCATTAAACTATACATTGCCTAAACTTAAGTGATTCAAAGGTGTTTCCTCTATTATTTTTATCACTGATTAATAACACTTTAACCATATATTAAATTTTCATTTAAAGTTTTGGCAAAGTTTTGGATAATTACCAATTATTAATTTTCATTTTACTTGGATACAAAAAAACCCGATTGAGTAGCTATCAATCGGGTTTCTTTTTTTACTCCAGTTGGTAATTTCTATTTACCTAATTTATCTGGGTCGTAGCCCCGCTTGCGGGCCATATCTTCTAGCTTTTGTTGAAACTTACTTTTGGTAACGGGTTTCTTTTTGTTTTCCTGAATTTGGGCATGCAAAGCTTTTTCATCTACGAACAATCTAATGAGTAATTGCTGACCAATGGTAAACAGGTTAGACAAGAAATAATAGTAGGTTAATCCAGAGGCATAGTTATTAAAGAAGCCTAGGAAAGCAATAGGCATGATATAGCTTAATACTTTCATTTGGCCAGTTACGCCTGTCATTTGGTTATTGTATATGGTGTAGATAATGGTAGAGACCGTCATGAGGATGGTAAACAAACTTACATGATCGCCATAGAAAGGAATGGAGAAGCCCAATTCTAAAACGCTATCATAACTACTTAAATCGTCGCTCCAAAGAAATGCCTTTTGGCGTAGATCGAAGGCACTTGGGAAGAACTGAAACATGGCCACTAGGATTGGCATTTGTAATAAAACAGGAACACAACCACCTAAAGGGTTTACCCCAGCCTTTCGATAAATCTTCATGTTCTCTTGTTGAATCTTGGCCATATCATTGCCATGCTTCACTTTAATTTCGTCAATTTCTGGCTTAAGCACTCTCATTTTTGCAGAGCTTAAATAAGAGGTGTATACCATAGGGAAAAGAATGGTTTTAACAATAAGGGTGAGTAATAGAATTATAAGTCCGAAGTTTACTATGTATTGACCCAAAAAGTGAAATACATTTACCGTTAGCAGTTTATTAACCCAACCAAAAATTCCCCAGCCCATAGGCACAATATTTTCGAGCTCAATGTTTAACTCTTTTAGGGCTTTATAAGAATTTGGGCCATAATAGAATTGTAGCGGGTAGCTTACATTAGACTCGTGGTTATAGGCTAAACCTATATTAGAACTTAAGAATTTAACATATTGCTTTCTCTCATCTTTTTTGGTTTCAACCACCGCATTGTCTAAATTATTGGGAGCAATAAGAGAGGCATTAAAATATTGTTGTTTGTAGCTGATCCAACTTACGGCTGTTTTTAATTCTTCCTTGCCATCTTCTGTTTCTGATAGATAATCTGGCTCATCGTTGGCATAACGGTAATAAACGGTTGAGGTGCGTTCTTCTGCCTCATGGGTTTTCTCTTGTTGTAGCACTTTGTGGTTCCAAACCAAATCGATATAATTACTATTGGTAGCAATTACTTTGTCCATACCCAACAGCTTAATATTTACATCTACTAAGTTTTGGTTGGCATTTAGGCTAAAAACGTGTTCAATAGTTTGGCCCTCTGCAAGGTTAACCTTCATTGAGATACTTTTGCCATCTTGGGCTGGTTCGGCTGTAAAATAAAGGTCTTTGGTAGAGATTGCACGTGCGTCTTTGGTAGCAAAACCATAGTTAAACTCACTTTCATTGCCATCTGTCATTACCAGTGGAGAACCATCTGCGCGTTTGTACTTTTTAAGTTCTACACGGGCAATGCGGCCCCCTTTAGCGCTAATACCTACCTTGAGTTCTTCATTTTCTAGGGTAAAGATTTGGTCTTTGCCATTTGCAAATGGAGCAAAAACACCAAAGGAGTTGGCAACGGCTTGGGTATCTACTGCTGCAATTTGTTGCTCCTTAACTTGCTGCATTTGAGCAACTAAGGCAATGCTATCATTTTGCCTGCGAACGAGGGCAATAGAATCTTGCTTTTGCTTTGCCGCTTCAATTTCGGCTTGCGAGGGTTGGTTTATGTAGGCATAACCAATGAGGATCAAAAATATTAAGGTTAATCCAATGAGGGAATTTCTATCCATTCTTCTTTTAAGTGAAGCGCGAAAATAGTATATTTCGGGCAAATGAAAACTGCAAAACTTCTTCTTTTATTGACTCTTTTTTTAAGGGCAGAAATAGCCTTTAACCAGGAGTTAAAAGTGATAAGCTATAATATTAGGTATAACAACCCTGCAGATGGCTTAAACCGTTGGGATTTACGCAAAGATGAAATGCTTGGCTTTTTAAAAAATCAAAATGCAGAAATTATTGGCTTGCAAGAAGTTTTACATTCACAAAAAGTAATTTTAGAAAAGAATTTAGGTGATTATTTGGTGATTGGAAATGCGAGAGATGATGGCAAACAAGCTGGTGAATACGCTCCTCTTTGGGTGAAAAAGACACATTGGGTTTGGGTACCTTTAATAATTTTGAATCATATAAACAGGATTTAAAACAAATAGATTATATCTTCTTTTTGAACCTAAAGAAAAAGCATTTTGAGGTATTGCGTCCGCTACGTAAAAACCAGTTACAGTTATCAGACCATTACGCGATTGGGGCTACTTTTTACTATTAGGTTAGGACCTTCTTAGCATGGTTAGGTATTCTATAAAAAAATAGGCCTCATAAAATTTTTTCATTAACAATTTCTTTAAAATAAAACTGTATTTTTCACAAAAAAAATAAAACTATGGCCTTACCTAATTACTTCGACAAATCTGTTTCTGAGGCTTTAATTAGCCGTATTAATAAACTTACTTCTGAGTCTAAACCGCTTTGGGGAACTATGGATGCAGGGCAAATGATGGCGCATTGCTGTGTTACCTATGAAATGATTTTTACAGATAAGCATCCAAAACCAAATGCTTTTTTAAAGTTTATTTTGAAGCTGCTGGTAAAACCTGGTGTGGTGAATGAGAAACCTTATAAAAAGTCATCTCAAACTGCTCCTGCTTTTTTAATGAAAGGAGAAAAAGATTTTTATAAAGAAAAGCAAAGGTTAATAGATTATATCCAACAGACGCAAGCGCTAGGTTCAAACCATTTTGAAGGCAAAGCCTCCCACTCTTTTGGCAACCTTAGCGCTACAGAATGGAACAATTTACTTTACAAACATCTAGACCACCATCTTTCGCAATTTGGTGTTTAGCCAATCTAAGATTGGCTATAGGCCACTGCTGCTTTTATAAATCTCACGAATAAGGGGTGTGGGTTCAAAACGGTACTCTTATACTCTGGGTGAAATTGCACCCCGATGAAATAAGGATGGTCTTTAATTTCTACAATCTCTGCTAATTTAGTATCTGGGTTTACACCAGTGATTTGCATACCAGCCGTTTCAAACTCTTTTTGGTAGGTAGAGTTAAACTCGTAACGGTGGCGGTGACGCTCATTTACTTTTGTTTTTTCGTAGGCTTTATAGGCAATGCTATTTTTGGTAAGCTCGCAAACATAAGATCCTAAACGCATGGTGCCACCTTTCTTGGTAATTTTCTTTTGTTCTGGCATCATATCTATTACTGCATGTTTGGTTTTGGCATTCATTTCTGTGCTGTGTGCATCTTTCCAACCAATAACATTGCGTGCAAATTCTATTACAGCCATTTGCATGCCTAGGCAAATACCAAAGAAAGGAATTTGATTTTCGCGGGCATACTTAATAGCAGTAATTTTACCCTCTATGCCTCTATCTCCAAAACCTGGCGCTACTAATAAACCATCTAGGTCGCCAAGCTTTTGTTCTACATTATCGTCGGCAATTAATTCGCTATGTATATACTGCACTCTTACTCTGGCCTCGTTAATAGAACCTGCATGAATAAAGGCTTCTATAATAGATTTATAGGCATCTGGTAATTCAATGTATTTACCAATAAGTCCAATTCTAACTTCGTGTTTCGGATTTTTATGTCGTGTTAAAAATGCCTTCCAACTTTCTAAATCTGGTTCATTTTTAGCGGATAACTTTAATTTACTTAACACCGTTCTATCTAACTTTTCTTTAAGCATCATTAAAGGCACATCATAAATGGTGGGCACATCTAAGGCTTCTATAACCGAGTTTGTTTCTACATTACAGAATAAAGCAATTTTCTTACGCATGTCTTTTGTAATGGCATGCTCTGTTCTGCACACTAAAATATCTGGCTGAACCCCACTTTCTAGCAACAACTTTACGCTATGCTGTGTAGGTTTTGTTTTTAACTCTTTGGTAGAGCTTAAATAAGGCAGTAAGGTAAGATGAATTACTAAAGCATCTTCATCTTTTAACTCCCAGAGTAACTGGCGCACAGATTCTATGTAAGGCAAAGATTCTATATCGCCTACGGTGCCCCCAATTTCTGTAATTACAATTTCGTAATCGCCTGTTTCACCTAGGAGTTTGATCCTACGTTTTATTTCATCTGTAATGTGTGGAATTACCTGAACGGTTTTTCCTAGATAGGCACCTTCGCGCTCTTGGTTAATTACATGCTGGTAAATTCTACCAGTGGTAACATTATTGGCCTGCGAGGTTGGGTGATTAAGGAAGCGTTCGTAGTGGCCTAAATCCAAATCGGTTTCGGCACCATCTTCTGTTACAAAACATTCGCCATGCTCGTAGGGATTCAAAGTTCCTGGATCTACATTGATGTAGGGATCTAGCTTTTGAATAGTTACTTTGTAGCCTCTGGCTTGTAATAATTTGGCGAGAGACGCGGCAATAATGCCTTTGCCGAGTGATGAAGTTACCCCGCCGGTAACAAAAATATACTTTGGTGTCATGATTCCGTAAACAAGTAGTTACGGGAAGCAAAAATACAAAGCGCCGTTCACATTAGTGCAACGGCGCTTCAATGGGTTATCAATAACTTTTAAACACTATTAAATTTCGCGGTTGGTATCCCACTGCTCCATATAATCTGCAATTCTGCGTAAGAAAGAGCCTCCCAAAGAACCATCTACCACACGGTGATCGTAACTTAAGCTCAAGAACATCATGTGTCGTATGGCAATTACATCGCCCATTGGGGTTTCTAATACAGCTGGTTTTTTCTTAATAGAACCAGTAGCTAAAATGGCTACTTGAGGTTGATTAATAATTGGGGTTCCCATTACATTTCCAAAACCACCTACATTGGTTACGGTAAAGGTTCCACCTTGAATATCGTCTGGCGCCAATTTATTTGCTCTTGCCTTGCTGGCCAATCCATTTACAGATTTGGTTAAACCAACTAGGTTCATCATATCTGCATTTTTAATAACAGGCACAATTAAATTTCCGCTTGGCAAAGCCGCTGCCATACCAATGTTAATGGCCTTGCGCTTAATAATATTATAACCATCTATAGAAATGTTTATCATAGGATAATCTTTAATGGCTTTCACCACACATTCTATAAACATTGGCGTAAAGGTAATTTTCTCACCTTCGCGTTGTTCGTAAACTTTCTTTGCCTTATCGCGCCACACCACCATATTGGTTACATCTGCCTCTACAAAGCTAGTAACATGCGGGCTGGTATGCTTGCTCATAACCATATGGTCGGCAATGAGTTTGCGCATGCGGTCCATTTCTATAATTTCATCTCCGCCACCTACGCTAACAGCAGGTTTTTCTGCTGGTTTGATTGGTGTTACTGGAGTAGCAATTACTTGCGGAGCGCTTGCACTTAAGTTAGCGCTAGGTTGAGGCATGTTTACTGGTGTGGCTTGAACCGAAGCACCACCTTTATTTTGCACATAAGCCAATATATCTCTTTTGGTAACTCGGCCCTCGGTACCTGTTCCACCAATGGTTTCGAGCTCTGCCATACTCACATTTTCTGTGCGGGCAATATTGAGCACCAATGGAGAATAGAAGCGATTGGTTGAGGAGGAAGCTGCAACAGTTGGAGTTTGGGTTGGAGTTTGGGCAACAGGAGGAGGAGGAGGAGTTGGGGC
>JBIKKC010000119.1:0-7225 GCA_044360615.1 Bacteroidia bacterium
CAGTATTATCTTAGATCAGGTAGAAAACGGTGTTGCTATCCGTATGGCAATCATGTATCTGCTAGCTGGCCAAAAGCCTATTTAAATATAAATTTTCTTAGCGGTTTGAGCCAATATTACATGCCAAACTCAAGCACCTTATTCACCATATTAGCAGAACCCATAACCACCGGCACGCGTTGGTGAATTTCGGTAGGTTCAACATCTAATACACGCATGGTACCTGTTGTGGCTATACCACCTGCTTGCTCGGCTATAAACGACATAGGAATACATTCGAATAATAACCTAAGTTTTCCATTTGGAGCCTTAGCTGTAGGCGGATAAATAAAAACTCCACCCTTTAATAAGTTGCGGTGAAAATCTGCCACCATTGAACCAATATAACGTGCGCTATATGGACGAGAAGTAGCCTTATCTGTACCTTTTACCCAAGCCAGGTAATTATTCAATCCCTCAGAAAATTCGCCCGCATTTCCCTCATTTAAAGAATACACTTTACCATCGGCAGGGGTTTTAATATCGGGGTGACTTAAGCAAAACTCGCCAATACTTGGGTCGAGCGTAAAGCCATTAACCCCATTTCCTGTGCTATACACCAGCATGGTAGAGGTTCCATAAACTACATAACCAGCAGCCACTAATTTATTACCAGCCTGCAAAACATCTTGCAAATTGGCTTCTGTTCCTGGCTCAGAAATTCTTCTATAGATAGAGAAAATGGTTCCAATAGAAACATTCACATCAATATTGCTCGAACCATCTAAAGGATCAATACATATTACATATTTTCCATTTTTGCTAAACTCTCCATTCAATAAAACCATTTCATCATTCTCCTCACTGGCCATGGCGCATACTTCTCCACCCTTTTCTAAAGCCCAAATAAAGGTTTCGTTGCCAATAATATCTAGCTTTTTCACATCCTCGCCTTGCACGTTAACAGAACCATGCTCCCCTAAAATTTGGGTCAAACCAGCTTTATTAACTTCTCTACTAATAATTTTAGACGCTATTCCAATATCACGTAATAACCTTGATAATTCACCTTTAGCAAAGTTAAACTCCTTTTGTTTTTCAATAATAAATTGGCCGAGTGTAGTAATTGACATAATGTTTCAAATTTGCTAGCAAACCTAATTCTTATCTTTATTTAATACAAATGCCATTTCTCACTATTCTAAGCCAGATTAAAAGTTTTGGTTTCATTTTTATAAATTGCCACCTCATTAAATCTTATGCAGGTATTTAAATTTGGTGGTGCTTCTGTTAAAAATGCTGAGGCTGTTAAAAATGTAGGTTCAATATTACAAGCATTTGGAGGTACTGAAGTTTTAGTAATTGTGAGTGCTATGGGGAAAACAACCAATGCACTTGAGCGTTTGGCAAAGGCTTATTTTGAAAGCAGCCCAGATAAACACAAAATTTATGAAGAGGTTAAATCCTTTCATAATGAAATTATTAACGACCTGCTAAATGGTAAAGGAGCTAGCACCTACGATGATATTGAAAATCTATTTATAGAATTAGAATGCGAAATAGAAAATGAACCCAATAAAGATTTCGACCAAGTTTATGACCAAATTGTAGGCTATGGCGAAATTTTTTCATCGCGTATTTTGAGCACTTATTTAAATGAAACGGGAATAAAAAACAGGTGGATGGATGCCCAAAACTTTATTGTAACAGACAATACTTATCGCGAAGGAAAGGTAGATTGGCAAGCCACCACACATCTAATTGGTTCAAAACTATTGCCGATAGTAAAAAAGCAAATGGTAGTAACACAAGGTTTTATAGGCAAAAACAAAGATAATTTTACGGTAACCTTAGGCAGAGAAGGCTCTGATTATTCTGCAGCCATATTTGCATTTGGTTTACAAGCCAGTAGTGTAACCATTTGGAAAGATGTTGCCGGGATTATGAATGCCGACCCTAAAAAATTTCCAGATGCAATTAAATTGGATGCCATCAGTTACCCTAAGGCAATAGAAATGGCCTATTATGGAGCCACGGTAATTCATCCAAAAACCATTCAACCCTTGCAAAGTAAACATATTCCATTGTTTGTTAAATCGTTTTTAAATCCAGAGGCACAAGGCACAATAGTGGGCGTAACTAAGGAGGAAGAAGCAACCATTCCTACTTTGATTAGCAAAGGAAATCAATTACTTATTTCATTTAGCACCAAAGACTTTTCATTTATTGCAGAAGAACACTTAAGTGCCATTTTTAGTGTATTTGCTAAGCACAAAGTGCGAATTAATGTAATGCAAAATTCGGCTATAAGTTTTAGTGTTTGTGTAGATAATGAAATTGAAAAAATTGCGGCCTTAAGCAAAGAAATAGAAAATGATTATGCGATTTCTATTCATGATAACCTAGAACTTTTAACACTTATCAATTATGAAGGTGCGCAGCTAGATGAACTTTTAGCCAGTAAACGTATTTTGTTAGAGCAAAAAACTAAAAATACCTTACAAGTGGTGGTTCAATAATTAACGCTTGCTTAAGTATAAAACTCTTTCTTCTTGAACCCCTCCGCCAATGTTGCGTTTGCCAATTAACTTAATCTGCTTTAGGCTAAAAGTGGTAAGTGAATACGTTTGGTTTACCCAATCTATCTCAGAAATTAAAATGGTACTTGCAGTAGCATTGTAATTCCAATTTATGGCATAATCTCCAGAGCTTAAATGCAATATGCCTGTATTTCCTGAATTAAATTTATACCAACCCACATTTGCTTCACTTTCAATTCTAGTGCGGTTGCCACTACCGTCTATTTCATTTAGCAATACACTATCTCTATCCCAAGTACCAATAAAATCTATTGTTAACGGCGTTGGGCTGTCATCCTCAAGCGTATCGGGTTGACAAGAAGCTAAAACAAGCATGCCTAAGCAGAGCACTAAAAAATAATTTTTCATAAAGTTCAAATCTAATTGATTCAAAGAAAAAATGGTGCCAAAATCTTTGGTATGTTTGCACAAGTGAGAGATACAGTTTACATATTGAGCGGTTCTAACATAAACCAGCCAAAATTACAATTGCAAATTGCCCTTGAAGAGCTCGACAATGCTATTGCGGCTGTAGAAGTTGTTTCTTCTGTTTATAAAACACAGGCTTGGGGAAATACCCATCAGCCGCCTTTTTACAACCAAGTTTTAAAAATACGTACCCAAAAAAATGCCGAAGATTTGCTTCAGGAATTACTTTCGCTTGAAAACAAAATGGGTAGAGTGCGCAAAAACAAATGGGAGCCACGTATTATAGATTTAGACATTTTGTATTTTAATACGAATGTTTTGAACCTAAAAAATTTGCAAATCCCCCACCCTTACATTGCAGAAAGACGTTTTACGCTCGAGCCTTTAGCCGAGATAGCACCAGATTTTATGCATCCGGTATTGCATAAGTCTAACACCCAATTATTAGCCGCATGTAAAGACTTATTAAAGGTAGAAAAATTAGCATGTTGAACCAATCCCCATATACTTACATAGCCATAGAAGGCAATATTGGAGCAGGCAAATCTACCCTTGCAAGCATGTTATCGCGTGATTGGAAAACAAGGCTTATTTTAGAGGAATTTGAGGACAACTCTTTTCTTCCTAAATTTTACCAAGATGCGCGTAGGTATGCTTTCCCACTAGAAATGAGCTTTTTGGCGGCTAGGTTCAACCAGCTTAAAAACCAGCTTACCGAACACGATTTATTTAACAACAAGATTATAAGTGATTACATTTTTGCCAAATGTTTGCTTTTCTCTAAAGTTAACCTAGACGAAGATGAGTTTGAGTTGTACTATAAACTTTTTAATATCATTCAACTTCAGCTTCCAAGGCCAGATTTACTAGTCTATTTGCATACCCCTATAGAAAAATTACAATTACATATTTCTAAAAGAGGTAGAGTTTATGAGCAAAATATAGACAATCTTTATTTGGAAAATCTGCAACAATCTTACTTTGATTACTTGCATGCCAATGCAGATTTGAAAGTTTTGCTAATTGATTGCAGCAATACCGATTTTGTGGGTAAGCCACACCAGTATGATCAAATAAAGGGCTTACTATGCAGGCCTTATTCGGCAGGAATTCACACCTTTAAGCTACTCGATTAAGTCATGCAAAGAATACTCTTAAGCACAGCCTATTTCCCTTGTATTGCTTGGTTTCAAAGGGCTATTGCCGAAGAAGAGATTTATTTAGAGTCTCATGAAAGTTTTGTAAAGCAAACCTATCGCAACCGCACAAAAATTATGACATCCCAGGGAGTTCAAGACTTAATTATTCCGGTTTTACACGCCTCTAAAAAAGATAAAATAAAGAGTTTGCAATCCGATGAAAATCAACATTGGAAAGGTAAGCATTGGAATGCCATACAATCTGCTTATGGTAAAGCACCTTTCTTTATGCATTATGCTTGGAAGTTTGAGCCGTTTTTTAAAGAAAATAGTTCAATTCATTTATATCAGTTCAATTTAAATCTTATCCAGCTCATTTTAAAATCGCTTAAAGTTGAAGTGCAACTAATGGAAACGAGCGAATTTTCGGTTCAACCCGAAGAATTAAAAGACCTTAGAAATGCCTTTAATGCAAAAGGAATACCCTCAGAACAAGAGCTAATGCTTGTTAAACCTTATTACCAAAGCTTTTCTGAGAAATACCCTTTTGCTCCTAATTTAAGTATACTCGACCTCCTTTTTCACCAAGGTCCTGCTGCCTTAGATTATTTAAAATAAACAAAACAATTCTATTCTAACAATCGTTAAACTAAGTATGAAGCAAGAAATTATAGCCACTTACATTCGTTTAACCTTAGAGAAAAACGAAACTCCAGCCAGCGTTTATTTGTTTTGTAAAGAAATGGCCATGGAAGAAAAAGAATTCTACAATTACTTCTCTTCCTTATCAGCCGTTGAAGATGGCATATTTTTAAATTGGTTTGAACAAGTTAAAGTCAAAGTTGAAGCAAGTGAAGTGTACAATACATATTCGGTGCGCGAGAAATTTTTAGCCTTCTTTTTTGCTTGGTTTGAAGAGTTACGTAGTCAAAGAAGCTATGTAAATCACCTATTTCATAAACATAAACAAGCCATTCCTTCGCCCAAACAACTGGGCTTTTTAAATGGTATGCGCAAAGATTTTACTTCTTGGGCACAGCATCTTTTAAATGAAGGAATGAGTGCTAAGGAAATTGAAGATAGAAAATTTTTAAGCAATAAATATGGGGATGCCATTTGGTTAGACTTGCTATTTGTAACCGATTTTTGGTTAAAAGATAAGAGCCCTGGGTTTGAAAAAACAGATGAAGCCATAGAACGATCGCTAAACTTAGCATTTGACCTTATGGGAAAATCTCCGCTAGACTCTATGTTAGAATTTGGCAAATTTCTGTTTCAAAATAAATAAAGCATGGAACAAAATAGTATTCCTGCCTCTAAGGTAGAACGCGCCATGCGCTTTGTGAAAACAGGTGCCCAAATTGGTGGTAATTATATCAAGCATTATTCTAAAAAACTGGTTGACCCAAGCCTTAGTAAAGATGAATTGCATGAGGATAATGCCACAGATGTATACAGCGCGTTAAGTGAATTAAAAGGAAGTGCCTTAAAAGTTGCTCAAATGTTGAGCATGGAAAAAAATATTCTTCCTAGGCAATACACCAATAAATTTCAAATGGCACAGTATAGCGCTCCTCCCTTATCTGGGCCGCTCATTGTGCAAACTTTCATAAAATCTTTTGGAAAAGCTCCGCTCGAAATATTTACTACATTTGAGATGAAGGCCAGCAATGCCGCGAGTATTGGTCAGGTGCACAAAGCTAGCCTAAACGATAAAACCTTAGCTATTAAAATTCAATATCCGGGTGTAGGAGATAGTATAAAAAGTGACCTAAAAATGGTAAAACCCATTGCCTTTAGGTTGCTGGATATGAATGAAAAGGAATTAGAAAAATACATTAAAGAAGTTGAATCCAAACTATTAGAAGAAACTGATTATACTTTAGAACTGAAACGTTCCTTAGAAATATCTGAGCAATGTAAGCATATTCCAAACCTACTATTTACTAAGTACTACCCAGAATATTCTTCCAAAAAAGTACTTACCATGGATTGGCTTTCTGGCTTGCACTTAGATGATTTTTTAAGAACCAATCCTTCTCAAGAAGTAAGAAACAAAATTGGTCAGGCCATGTGGGATTTTTACGATTTGCAAGTGCACGGGTTAAAAGCAGTGCATGCCGACCCGCATCCTGGTAATTTCATTTTGCAGGCAGATGGAACCTTGGGAGTAATTGATTTTGGCTGCGTAAAAGAGATTCCAGAAGATTTCTACTTAAATTATTTTGCTTTATTGATGCCAGAATTAATGCAAGACCAAGCCATTATCAAACGTATTATGTTGCAACAAGAAATCATTAATAAAAGCGATAGTGAAGCCACTCAGGCAAAAATTACAGATGCCTTTGTACGCATGACGGGTTTGCTTTCTACCCCCTTTAAAGAAGCAAGTTTTGATTTTGGGAACAATGCTTATATAGACGAAATTTATGCCTTGGGCGAAGAAGTGAGCAAAATGGATGAAATTAAAAAGTCGAAAGAAGGCAGAGGTTCGCAACATGCCTTGTATATCAATAGAACTTATTTTGGTTTGTATTCCATCTTAAATGTATTAGGTGCAAAGGTTAATACAGGTATTAGAAACTGGAGAGAACCCTTAGTGAAATATCATTTGGGATAACTTCAATTCTTCGTATTTCTTTTCCATTCATTTTAATATTCATAGAATTTAGGCAAAATATCTTTTTCTTTCGCAGGTTAATTTCTGTTTTATGAAAAAAATATTTTTTGCAACCTTTCTTTTTATTGGCTGCATATCAGCCATTGCCCAACCAGCCTTTATTAAAGATTCATTGGATGGCTTTATAGAACGCGAAATGCAGCGTTGGCAAATTCCTGGGTTAGCAATTGCAATTGTAAAAGATGGCAAAGTAGTTATGGCTAAAGGTTATGGTGTTAAAGCCTTTGATAAAACAGAAAAAGTTAATGAATTTACTTTGTTTCAAATTGCTTCTAACTCAAAAGCATTTACAGGCACAGCAATAGCACAATTGCACGAGGAAAAAAAGCTATATTTAGATTCATTAGCGAGCAAATACCTACCCTACTTTAAGCTATACGATCCTCATTCTACAGCACTTTGCACCGTTAAAGATTTGC
>JBIKKC010000120.1:0-7177 GCA_044360615.1 Bacteroidia bacterium
CTAGAGGCTTTCTTTGTTAATTAATTCCCAAAGCTTGTCTTTTAACTCGGGTAAGCCTTTGCCGGTGGCAGAACTTAGAAAGATATGCGGCACACGAGGCAATTGTTTTTTAATGGCTTTCAAGGTTTCTTCATCTACTAAATCGCATTTGGTAATGGCTAATAAGCGCGATTTATCCATGAGTTCTTTATTGTATAATTTTAACTCACGTTGCAAAATGGCATACTCGTTTTTAATATTTTCGCTTGTGGCAGGCACAAGAAACAATAAGGTAGCATTGCGTTCTATATGGCGTAAGAAGCGGGTTCCCAAGCCTTTCCCTTCATGGGCTCCTTCTATAATTCCTGGGATATCTGCCACTACAAAAGATTGGTAGTCTCTATAATTTACAATGCCTAAATTTGGCACCAAGGTGGTAAAGGGATAATCTGCAATAGCAGGTTTTGCCGCGGTAATTACAGAAAGCAAGGTAGATTTACCTGCATTTGGGAAACCTACTAAACCCACATCGGCTAAGATTTTTAACTCTAAGATTTTCCATTCTTCCTTGCCTTCTTCTCCGGGTTGCGAGTGGCGTGGTGTTTGGTTGGTAGAAGTTTTAAAGTGGTGGTTTCCCAATCCTCCTCTACCGCCTTGAACCAAAATATGCGACTCACCGTGCTCGGTAATTTCAAAAGCTATTTCACCTGTTTCTGAGTCTCTAGCAACAGTACCCAAAGGCACTTCAATAATTTCATCCTTACCATCTTTCCCTTTCCTTAAGGCTGCATCTCCATTTGCGCCCGGTTCTGCAAAAATATGTTTCCTAAATTTAAGGTGCAGGAGGGTCCATAAATTGGCATTCCCTTTTAGAATAATATTGCCACCTCTACCACCATCGCCGCCATCTGGCCCACCTTTGGTAGTATGCTTATCGCGGTGAAAGTGCATGGCACCAGCGCCGCCTTTACCTGTGCGGCAGCATATCTTTACATAATCAACAAAATTAGATTCGGCCATGAACTTTACATTAAAAAGGCTTGCAAAGATAGTCTCTACAAGCCTTTTGAACAAGGAAGCATTTTATTAACCTTTATCTATCTCAGCACAAAGCGCCTTAAAAATTTCTTCAATCTCTCCAATTCCCTGAATACCGTGGTACTTGCCCTGAGCTTCATAATAGGCTTTCACTGGCATAGTTTCGCCATTGTAAACATCTATGCGCTTTTGTATTACCACTGGGTCTTGGTCGTCTGCACGGCCACTATCTTTGCCTCTAATGAGCAAACGTTTGCGCAACTCCTCCTCTTCCACTTCTAAGGCCAACATCATGCTAATGCTAGTTCCTTTATCTTTTAATAAAGTATCTAGTGCTTCTGCTTGAGCCGAAGTTCGCGGGAAGCCATCAAAAATAAAACCACGCGCCTCTGGAGATTTATTTACCTCCGAAGCTAACATGCCTATGGTAACTTCATCTGGCACCAATTGGCCTTTATCAATAAAGCTTTTAGCCAATACGCCTAGCTCTGTGCCACCCTTTATATTGGCACGAAAAATATCTCCAGTAGAGAGATGCACCAAATGGTATTGATCAATTAATTTGGCAGATTGAGTGCCTTTACCTGCTCCCGGAGGTCCAAAAAGTACAATGTTTAGCATATGTTAGATTTTAGTGCGAATAAAACACAATATATCAAAAGCTACAACATTTTGATTATCTTTGCCTAGCTGTAACCTAACAGCATTCACCTTATTAATTTTAAAATGGCAAAATCACAAGAAACATTCAGTAAAAAAGAAAAAGAAAAACAAAAAATAAGAAAGCGTAAAGAAAAAGAAGAAAAGAAAGAAAACCGTAAAGCTAATTCTAATAAGGGTCAAGGCATAGAAAGCATGATGGCTTATGTAGATGAAAACGGTAACCTTACTTCGGTTCCGCCAGATCCAAAAAAGAAAAAGGAATTTAATGCAGAAGACATGATTATTGGCACAGCCAAGCAAGTTTTTGTGCAAGAAGATCCTATAAAAACAGGCATTGTAAGTTTCTTCAACGAAGATAAAGGCTATGGCTTTATCAAAGAAACCCTTACCAAAGAAGGTGTATTTGTACACATGTCTAACTTACTTACCCCAATTAAAGAGGGCAATAAAGTTCAGTTCGAAATAGAAAGCAACCAAAAAGGCCCTTACGCCGCAAAGGTTCAAATCATACCTTAGTAGGCTCCACGGCCTGATAAATATGGGGCAGGTTTCTGCCAAATCCATCATAATCTAAGCCATAACCAACCAAGAACTCATTTCCTACTTCAAAGCCCGTAAAGTGCACTTCTAATGGCACTTTTAGCGCTTTTGGTTTTACAAGCAGACTGCAAATTTTTATTTGTAATGGCTTTGCTTTGGCCAATTCCTTCACCAGATAATCCATGGTAAGGCCAGAATCTATAATATCCTCTAAGATAATTACCTGTCTTCCTTCAATAGAGATATTAAGCCCAATGAGCTCTTGCACCTTACCGCTGCTCTGCATGCCATGGTAGCTTGCCACTTTTACAAACTGTATCTCGCAAGGAAAATCTAATTGCCTTAGCAAATCTGCTGCAAAAATAAAAGAACCATTGAGCACGGCGATGAAGATGGGACTAGCAGTTGCCAATTCTACATTCATTTGCGCTGCTAAAGAGGCTATACGCTGCCTAATTTTTGGTTCAGAAATATGAATTTGAAAGGCTAAATCTTTAATTTGGATATTTTCCATTTGGTTTAAATCTTCGTCTAAAATAGTTACTCATTTAAAAACCACCAAAACCAATCCGAATTTAATATACTTGCAAGTAGATACCAGCTTACATGAAAGTAGATTTTAATTGCAATCTTTGCGGCCACCAGCAAGGCCATACCATACCCTTTAGATACGCCTTTAAAGACCGTTTTTTATGGGGAGTTGCCTGCGATAAGTGCGAACTAGTTTCTATATGGCCTCGCCCCTCGGATGCAGAAATAGAAGAGATGTATGCCGATGATTATTTTACTGGGTCTGACAAACAAACCCACCACATGGAAACCTCCTATTTAGAAATTTTAGGTACAGGCGACTACCAACAAGGAATTGATGAAATGAAAAAATATTGCACCTCGGGTAATATTTTGGATGTGGGTTGTGCCACAGGTAATTTTATTTACTTGCTCAGCAAAAATGGGTATCAAGTAAAAGGCATTGAATTATCTGCCTTTGCTGCAGAATTTGGCAGAAAGAATTTTAGTATTGATATTATTAACAAGCCCTTTTCTTTTAATTTGTTGAACCAAGAGTTGCCAGAAAATTATTTTGATGTGGTAATGATGAATGATGTGTTGGAACATTTTACTAACCCAACAGAGGCAATGGAACTTACCTATAAAATTTTAAAACCTGGAGGAGTAGCTTTAA
Source organism: Bacteroidia bacterium (assembly GCA_044360615.1). Classification (GTDB taxonomy): domain Bacteria; phylum Bacteroidota; class Bacteroidia; order UKL13-3; family UKL13-3; genus B1. The sequence continues at coordinate 3,407 of JBIKKC010000120.1, forward strand.
TCCAATTGCCTGGCACTTTAAATTTAATTTCGAGTAAGCTTGCCTTTGGGGTTTATAAATTAATTGGTTCGCAAAAAACCATGCGCATTCCTCCTTATCATTTAACAGAATTCAATAGTAAAACCGCAACTAAAATGTTCGAGAAATGCGGGTTTAGCAAAACCATTATTAAGGAAGAAATTAAAGCACCAAGTACTATAACACTTAGGGGAAATTGGCTAGAAAATACTGTAAAATTGAGCTTCCAATACCTCAATTATTATTTAACTAAATGGTTTGGCATTGCTGGCGACCGCATGCATATTGAAACCTATAAATAAACTATCATTTGAAGATTTACGCTATCATCTCCTACCCTTTTTTGCCAGCTACCACAGGTGGTGAAATTTCTACGCAAAACATTTTGGAGTATATGGCCAGGGTAAATGAGGTGAAGGTTTTTACAGTTGACCCTTACCAACCCATAAACCCTAAAGACTATAGTTTTGAATTGGATTTTGGCATGCGTTTTAAAGCGAGTCGGTACCTTAATCCATTCTTGTTTTTTACCATTTTAAAAGGCATTAAAGCCTTTAAAGCCGATGCCATTTTCTTTGATCAACCATGGATGGGTTGGATGATTCCGTTCTTGCGTTTGCTTACTAGAAAACCTGTTTTTTTAAGAAGTAATAATATAGAATACCTGCGCTTTAAAAGCATGGGCAAAAGCTGGTGGAGTTTGTTATATATGTACGAGAAACTGGTTTACAAAATGTGTAACCTTGTAATTTTTGTTAGTGATATAGACCAAGCAAAAGCCATTTATGAATTTGATTTAAAATCAGAAAATACCCTATTAACGCCTTATGGCATTCCACAAAGCAGTTTGCCTGAACCCATACCAAACGCAAAAAAAATAATACAAGAACGCCATGCTATTCCTAGCCACCATCCCATTTTTTTATTTTTTGCAACCTTAAGTTACCAGCCCAATTATGATGCGGTAGCTTTTATAGCCAATGAAATAGAGCCGCGTTTGAACCAAGCCTTGCCCAATGGATTTACTATTCTTATCTGTGGTAAAAACTTACCCGCGCATTTGATAGCATTGGTTCAAACCAAAACCACTATGCAATACTTGGGCTTTGTAGCAGATATAGAAACCTATATAGATGGCGCCAACCTTATGCTAAACCCTATAATGAGTGGCGGTGGCGTTAAAACCAAAGCCATAGATACCTTGGGAAGAGGCAAAACCGTGATTTCTACAGCCATTGGCGCAGAAGGCATTGACCCAAAGGTATGCAGTGATTACCTAAAAATTGCAGCAGGCGAAAACCCTTGGGATGATTTTGTAAAACTAATAATTCAGCAACTAAGCGCTGAACCAAGTTCATTTCCTAATGCCTTTTTTGAAACGTACAGCTGGAGTGGAATTATTGAGAAGTTGATGGGAAAGTTGAGATCAACTCAAACCACCAACACCTGATCTTCCGTTAACAAGGCTTCTCCCCTAAAACTCAGCAGGATTTGGGCAACGGTTACCACGTCTTTTTGGCAATAGTTTTTAATGCGTTCCAAATCATTTTCTTCCCAAAAAACTTTCCAAACCATACTGCCATCAATATCATCTTTTGGCGTTGGAATATTAAAGGAAGCTGCGAGTAAATCAAGGGAAGTATAACTTTTATAATCGCCAAATTTCCAAAGCTCCATGGTATCTAAAAGGTTTATTTCCCAAGGCTTTTTGCCGGCAATGTTTAACAAACTAGGTATCTCCAAATGGTTTAATAAACAGCGGCGAGCAATAAATGGATAATCAAATTCTTTACCATTATGTGCGCACAAAGAACTTCCAGCATCACTAAAATGTCGTTCGAGCATAGCAGAAAAATCGCTGAGTAATTGGGCCTCCTCTTTGCCATAAAAAGACTTTACTCTAAATTGATAACTCCTGCCACTACTGCTAAAAAAGCCGCAAGAAATGCACACAATTTTGCCAAACTCTGCATAAATGCCCGCTCTTGGATAAATCTCATCTATTGTTTGTTGCTCTTCCTTTTTTAAGGTAGCAGCCTTTTTCTCCCATAATTTTTGCCAGCGTTCTGGCACTTCCCTAAAACTAGGATATTGTGGCACTGTTTCTATATCGAGCACCAATATTTTGGTAAGGTCTATTTGGCTTAGCATACTACAAGTATAAAAAAAGGGAGCTTAGCTTGAACCAAACTCCCTTAAATATTTCCAAGTTATAGGATAACTTACCTTACTTCTTGCATCAATTTTTTCACTAAAGGAGAAATAAGAATCAAAACCACTCCTGCTACCAAAGCGTACAAGGCCAATTGTTTATAGCCTTCGGTATAGATAATTAATTTCTCGTAATTACTTGCATTCTCTGAAGCTTGTGCAATATTGGCTCCTAAAATACCTGCTAAATATTGGCCATAAGCGCTGGCCAAAAACCACATTCCCATCATTACGGCCTGCAGCTTTTGGGGCGAAAGTTTGGTCATAATAGACATCCCAATTGGAGATAAACAAAGCTCCCCAAAGGTGATAATAAACCAACCAAAGGTAAATAGGTTCAAAGAGGTTATACCTTCTGAATTGGCAAAAAATTGGGTCTTATAAAACACATAAAAACCTCCTGCTAAAAACAGAAAACCCAGTCCAAATTTAACAACGGTGTTTGGTTCAACCTTACGTTTAGCCAACCACAACCAAAGTATGCCTACCAAGGCTGCAAACAGAATTACAAAAAGAGAATTGGCCGAATTGTTTACCCCATTTGGGTCGAGCTGAATGCCCACCAATTCTGTGCTTAAATTATTAGCGGCAAATAAACTTAAAGAGCCTCCGCTTTGCTCAAAGAAAGCCCAAAACAAGATGGAAAACAAAATAAAAACCAAAGCTGCTACCAACTTTTTATTTTCCGCTGTATTAAACCCACGCATTTCATACAACAAGTATAGCAAGGCAAATGGACCAATAATTTTCATGAATAAATCGGTGTAGCCATCATTAGAAACCATTAAAATAACGATAGGTATAAAGGCTACAGAGCCAAAAAAAGTGAGCATTTCATATAAACTTCTTTTGCCTTTCTCTAAATGCTGCAAGGGAGATTCTCCAATCTCGCCTAAACTTTTTTGCGTTTGTACAAAAGTAAGCAGGCTTATCATCATTACTACCGAGGCAAAACCAAATGCTACATTCCATCTTAAAGCAATAGGAACTATATCTGCTAGTAAGTTTCCATTGGCAACTGCAATACACAAGTACCCTCCTATTAAGGCACCTAAGTTAACGCCCGCATAAAAGAGCGAAAAACCTGCATCAGTGCGGTTATCGCCATCGGCATATAATTTACCTACTATGGTAGAAATATTAGGCTTAAAAAAACCCGTACCTATAATAGTGAAACCAATACCTGTAAAGAAAAAACGATTAGGATCAACTGCTAAAATAATACTCCCTAAAATCATAAGTATGCCTCCCCAAAAGAGAGACTTGCGGTAGCCTAAAATTTTATCGGCAAACATGCCACCCACAAAGGTAAAAGCATATACAAAGGCTTGCGTAGCGCCATACTGCAGATTGGCCACTTCAGAATTCATGTGTAGTTTGTTTACCATAAAAATGATAAGCATACCCCGCATGCCGTAGAAACTAAAACGTTCCCACATTTCACTAAAAAACAAGTACCACAATTGCTTGGGGTACTTGCCTTTAAAATTTTGTATTTCTGCTAATGTTGCTTTGCTCATAAGCAATTAATGTGCATCCATA
>JBIKKC010000121.1:0-7159 GCA_044360615.1 Bacteroidia bacterium
AGGCAAACCAGCATCTATCATTTTACGAACGGGGGCATAAGGAATGCCCAGAAAAAATGAACAACCTGGCAAGGCTACAGGCATGGTATTGCTGTTTAGTAAGGCTTCAATTTCTGCATCACCCGTATATTCTAAATGATCTACACTTAAGGCATTATGTTTAACTGCGGTTTGAACGCCACCTGTATAACCCAACTCATTGCCATGAATTTTAGGTTTTAATCCATATTGCATGGCAGCTATCAACAATTCGGAGGTTTCTTCTGGCGTAAAAAACCCTTGATCGCAAAACACATCCATATAATCGGATAAACCTTCTGCCGCAATCTGGGGAAGCATTTCATGTATGATTAAGTTGATGTAACCACCCCTATTCTGCTTATAAGCCAAAGGGAAAGCATGGGCCCCAAGAAAAGTTGCTTTAACTGGTATTGAAACAGCAGCCTTTAGGCGTTTGATTACGCGCAACATTTTAAGTTCGTCTGCCACTGTTAAACCATAACCACTCTTTATTTCTATGGCCCCAGTGCCCCAAGACATCAATTTTCTTAAGCGAAAAAAAGCTTCCTCAAATAAATCATCTTCACTCATTTTTTGCAACTTGGCTGCAGAGTTTAAAATACCACCGCCCGCAGCAGCAATCTCTTCATACGATTTTCCCTTTATGCGCATTACAAACTCTTCTTCCCTACTTGCAGCAAAAACTATATGGGTATGAGAATCTATAAATGAAGGTAAAACCAGCGCACCATCACAATCGTGTTGCGGCAAGCTTTGATAGGCAGGAGGTAAATTTATCATTTCGCCATAGTCGGCTATGTAACCATTCTGAGTAAGTAGCCAAGCATTAGAAATGGTTTCCCATTCTTGCATTTCTGAACCCTTTTTAAGCAATTTTCCACTTTCGTCAATTCCTTGTAAGGATTTGATATTTATCAATAGTAATTGAGACATAATGCGAAAATAGGAATATCCTTATTTATACCTGCTAGCAATTTCGTTTATTTGTTGCATGAAGTTAATTAAGCACATACTATTTTTATTGTTTTGTTTTCAAGTTGCTAATGGAAAACTCTTGGCTCAAGCACCAAAAAACTTTACTGCATCGGAAATTGAGCAAGAGATAAAAAAAACCAGAAATGGAGCCTCAGTGCTATACATAGCAGCGCATCCCGACGATGAAAATACACGATTAATTTCTTGGCTAGCCAATGAAAAATGTGTGAGAACTGCCTATTTAAGTTTAACCAGAGGAGATGGCGGACAAAATCTTATTGGTTCAGAGCAAGGACCTTCCCTGGGTGTTATTAGAACACAGGAATTGTTAGCAGCTAGAAGAATAGATGGCGGAGAACAATTTTTTACGCATGCCTACGACTTTGGGTATAGTAAAACCCCAGAAGAAACTTTTGAGAAATGGGGTAAGGAGGCAATTTTAGCAGATGTGGTATATATCATTAGGCACTTTAAACCAGATGTAATTATTACAAGATTTGCAACTGATGGTAGCGGCGGACATGGCCACCATACTGCCTCTGCCCTTCTTGCAGAGGAAGCTTTTGAAGCTGCCGCCGACCCTTTAAGATTTCCAGAACAATTAAATGAAGTAACTACTTGGAAACCCAAACGCCTGTTGTATAACTCTGCGGCAAGATTTTGGAATCCTAATGCAGATATGAGTGGGCATTTAAAAGTAAATGTGGGCGAGTATAACACCCAATTGGGTAAGAGTTACGGAGAGCTCGCAGCCGAAAGCAGAAGTATGCATCGCTCACAAGGTTTTGGTTCGGCCAAACAAAGAGGAGAACAATTTGAATACTTTAAAATTATCAAAGGAGATACAGGCATCAAGGATATTTTTAGCGGCGTAGATTTAAGCTTGAACCGATATGCAACTGGGAAGAAATTTGATGGTGAATTAAAAAAATTGGAAGAAGCATGGGAAGACAAAAACATTAAGGAATGCAATCAAATTCTTAAGAAAGCATTGGACATTTGTTTCCAAGAAAATTCAGACATTCCAGCCTATCAACGAACCAAAATCTACCAATTAATTTTACAAATGAATGGTATTTTTCTTGAGGCTGTTTCTGAAGGAACGGCAACTACAGCACAAGGCGATTCTGTTAAAATAAAACTAAGTGCTATCAATAGAAATAACGCAACGGTTGTTTTAGAATCTATTGATATTTTATTAAATGGCGGGGTATTTCCGCGTTGCGATAAATCTATGTTTGGAGAGAAAACTGAAACAGCCTTATTACCCAATAAATCTTTCAATAAAACACTTCCATTATATGTTTGTGATGCTGTTAACCCAAGTCAATTATATTGGTTAGAAAGCCCAATTAAAGGTAATAAATTTACCCATAGAAACAACCTTAAACCACAAGGTTTAACAAGTGGTTTTGTGTGTGGATTTACATTAAAAATTAATGGAAATTCATTTCAATTTTGGGAGCCCTTGCAATACAAATGGGTAGACCCAGACAAAGGTGAACAATATAGGCCACACTTGATTACTCCTCCCGCCACCATAAACTTAAGCAGTAAATCTTTGGTATTTGTGAACGGAGAAAGTAAAAAATTAAAGATTCAAATAAAAGCCTTAAAGGCAAATATTAAAGGAGCTTTACAATGCGGTACAAGTGTATATCCGTTCGAAATAGCAAAAAAAGGAGACTATACTGATTTAGAAGTTATGCTAGATTCCAAAGCAAGCAAAAATGAAGGCAGTTTCCCTTTGATTTTAATGGTAAACGATTACCAAAGCACTTTCAATTTAGGGTATGAAGAAATAAAGTACGACCATATTCCGGTTCAAACACTGTTTCCAAAAGCTGAGTTAAAATTACAGGAAGCAGTTATACAAAAGAAGTTAAAACGAGTAGGTTACATTTCCGGCGCTGGAGATGAGGTTGCAGCCTGTTTGAACCAAATAGGATATGAAGTAGTTACTATAAACGATGAGATGATTAAAGAAGGTAATTTAAATGAATTTTCAACCATCGTTATGGGAGTTAGGGCCTATAACACCAATGATTTACTAAGCATATATAACAAACGATTAATGGCCTATGTAGAGAATGGAGGCAACCTTATCGTGCAATACAATACCAATAGTTTTGCAGGTCCATTTAAAGGAGACATTGGCCCTTTTCCTTTTAAAATTTCACGCAATAGAATTACACAAGAGAATGCACCAATAAAACTGCTTGAACCAAATCATCCTATCTTAAATACTCCCAATAAAATTAATGAAAAAGACTTCGAAAATTGGGTTCAAGAACGAAGTATATATGAAGCTACTGAGGCAGACCAAAGATATACTTCATTAATAGGCATGAATGATCCAAATGAAAAAGAAACACGCGGCAGTTTAATAACTTGTGCGTATGGAAAAGGGCATTACACTTACACGGGCCTTGTATTTTTTAGACAATTACCCGCAGGAAATACAGGAGCCTACAGGTTATTTGTAAATTTAATAGAACAAGGTAACTAATTAACCATTTGCCTTAGCATGATCTGCTAAGAATTGTGCTAAACCTTTATCCGTTAATGGGTGGTTTAACAAAGCTAAGATACTTGCTAAAGGGCTTGTAATAACATGCGCACCCATTTGTGCAGATTTAATAATATGAACTGGGTTGCGAATTGAAGCGGCCAAGATTTGCGTAGGATATGCCTGTACTGCATAGATTTGGGCAATCTGGGCAATTAAATCCATTCCATCGTAGCTAATATCATCTAATCTACCTACAAATGGTGAGATATAAGTTGCCCCTGCTTTTGCAGCAAGAATAGCCTGACCCGAAGAAAATATTAAAGTGCAGTTGGTTCTAATACCTTTAGAGCTAAAGTACTTAATGGCTTTAATACCATCTTTTATCATAGGAATTTTAACTACAATATTTTCGTGCAAGGAGGCTAATTTCTCGCCTTCTGCAATCATTCCTGCATAGTCTGTGCTAATTACTTCTGCACTTACATCGCCATCCACAATATTACAAATGTCTACATAATGTTTGAGCACGGCTTCCTCACCAACAATGCCTTCTTTGGCCATTAATGATGGGTTTGTAGTAACACCATCTAAGATTCCTAAATCGTTGGCTTCTTTAATTTGAGCCAAATTAGCTGTATCAATAAAAAATTTCATTTCTTGGATTATTTTGCGCAAATATACATTGTGAAAACTTAAACAATTAACAGCATGCCCACAATCGACGAAATTTATTGGGAAAGCCGCTACCAAAAAGGCGAAACCGGCTGGGATATGGGCATGGCGAGTTTACTTTTTAAATTCCCGCTAACCCAAGAGGGGCCGCCATTTGGAGGTAGTGAAGAAGAATATAAAAACTATTTTGAACCTTATTTTGAAATTAACACGATGGAGGAAGCTTACAACTCCATAGCCCCAAGAAAAGACAAGGAATTATTTTTAATACTTAAAAAACGCTCGTCTTAATTATTTTCGCATCCCATTAATTATAAAAATTATGTCAGATCACAAGATTATATTTTCTATGGCGGGGGTTAGTAAAATCTATCCTCCCCAAAAACAAGTATTAAAAAATATTTACCTAGGCTTTTACTATGGCGCCAAAATTGGTGTTCTTGGTTTAAACGGTTCGGGTAAATCTAGCTTACTTAAAATTATTGCAGGTTTAGATACCGAGTTTCAGGGTGAAGTAGTTTTTGATAGCAAGAACTACAAAATTGGTTTCTTGCAACAAGAGCCAGATTTAGATGAAACAAAAACTGTAGTGGAATGTGTGCGTGAAGGCGTTAAACATATTACAGATATTTTAGAAGAGTTTGAGACCATTAATAACAAATTGGCCGACCCAGAATTAGATGGGGATGAGATGATGAAAATCTTAGATAGGCAAGCTGTTGTAATGGAAGAGCTAGAGCGTTTAGATGCATGGGAGCTTGATACCAAATTAGAGAAAGCAATGGATGCCTTGCGTTGCCCAGAACCAGATCAAATGGTAAAGGTATTATCTGGTGGAGAAAGAAGACGTGTGGCCCTATGCAGATTAATTTTGAGTCAGCCAGATATTCTTTTACTAGACGAACCAACCAACCATTTAGATGCAGAAAGTGTAGAATGGTTAGAGCAATATTTAAAGAACTTTCCGGGTACAGTTATTGCGGTAACGCACGACCGTTACTTTTTAGATAATGTAGCAGGTTGGATTTTAGAATTAGACCGCGGAGAAGGAATTCCATGGAAAGGTAACTATAGCAGTTGGTTGGATCAAAAAGCCAAGAGATTACAAGCCGAAGACAAGGCTGATAGCAAGCGAGCCAAGGCTTTAGAGCGAGAGTTAGACTGGGTTAGACAAGGTGCAAAAGGCAGACAAGCCAAGCAAAAAGCAAGGTTAAGCAATTACGATAAAATGCTTAACGAAGAACAAAAAGAGAAAGAACAACAGCTTGAAATCTTTATTCCACCTGGGCCACGCTTGGGAGATATAGTTATTGAAGCCAATGGTGTAAGCAAAAAGTTTGGAAATAAGCTCTTGTACGAAAACCTAAATTTCTCTTTACCACGAGGCGGTATTGTGGGTATCATTGGGCCTAACGGGGTTGGTAAAACTACCTTGTTTAGGTTAATTATGGGCTTAGATACACCAGATACAGGCGACTTTAAAGTAGGTGAAACGGTGGAAATTTCTTATGTAGATCAGAGTCATAAAGACCTCTTACCAGACAAAAGTGTTTTTGAAGTAATAAGTGGTGGAACAGAAACCATGGTTGTAGGTGGCAAGCAAGTAAATGCAAGGGCCTATATTAGCAAGTTTAATTTTGGCGGAACCGACCAAAGTAAAAAGGTTGGGGTATTATCTGGTGGCGAAAGAAACCGCGTGCATTTGGCCATGGCCTTAAAGCAAGGCGGTAATGTTTTATTACTAGATGAACCAACCAATGATATTGACGTAAATACTTTACGCTCCTTAGAAGAAGCCTTAGAAAACTTTGCAGGATGTGTGGTAGTAATATCCCACGACAGGTGGTTTATAGATCGCATTGCAACGCATATTTTAGCCTTTGAAGGAGATAGCCAAGTATTTTTCTTTGAAGGAAACTACAGCGATTACGAAGAAAATAAGAAGCAACGTTTAGGGGATGTATCGCCGCATAGGGTGAGGTTTAAGAATATTTAAAGACCATGGTTTATGGACCATAGTCCATGGTTTTCAATCCCAGCGGGATGGCATGTGTTACCGCTTACCACCCCAATGTCTTTTGGGTTTGTGGGCGGGTTTAGATGAGGCTGGGCGATTGTGTGCGGGCAACTGCTTTTTAGCTTGCTGTTGCGGCCTGCTTGGAGCTTCCGAGAAAGTTACATCTAATACAAATGGATGTGATGCTACCACAGGAATTTTCTTTCCAATGAGCTTTTGAATGTCTTTTAATTCTCCAAATTCTTCTTCTTCGCAAAATGAGAAAGCAATGCCACTTGCCCCTGCCCTACCCGTTCTACCTATGCGATGCACGTAAGTTTCTGGAACATTTGGCAACTCATAATTGATAACATGTGAAAGACTATCGATATCAATACCACGCGAAGCAATATCTGTTGCCAGAAGTACTTTTATCTTGCCAGATTTAAAATCATTTAAGGCATTCTGACGCGCATTTTGCGATTTATTACCATGAATGGCTGCCGCTTTTATGCCAGCTTTATCAAGGTCTTTTACTACCCTATCTGCCCCATGTTTTGTACGTGTAAAAACCAATACACTGTGCATTTTCTCTGATTCTAATAAATGTATGAGTAAACGCTTCTTATCTGTTTTACTTACAAAATACAACGACTGTTGAATGGTTTCTGCCGTAGAGGATACAGGAGTAACTTCTACCTTTGAAGGTTGAAACAAAATACTATCTGCCAAGCTTTGAATAACTGGAGGCATGGTAGCAGAAAAGAACAAAGAATGTCTTCTTTTAGGTAGCTTAGTGATTACTTTTTTAACATCGTTCACAAAGCCCATATCCAACATTCTATCTGCTTCATCTAACACAAAGAATTGAATATTTTGCAAATGCACAAATCCTTGTTGGATAAGATCTAATAAGCGACCAGGGGTTGCTACAAGTATATCAATACCACGGTTAAGTCTATCTACTTGCGAATGTTGCGAAA
>JBIKKC010000122.1:0-7124 GCA_044360615.1 Bacteroidia bacterium
GTAATGAGTTCTAACTTTTGCTTATTAAAGCGAATGTTTTTTAAAAGGCCGTGTCTATCAACCGTTGCAGAATTGCCAAACAAACGTGTTTCGCTGGCCAAAAAAGGAATAAAAGGCAACTGAAAAAAGGAGTGCATGGTAACTCCACCAGCATTAATTGCAGCTACACCTGTTGGTGCAACCACAACTGTGCTTTTAGTAGTATGCTCACGAATAAATTTTAAGAAGGTGGTTTTACCTGTTCCTGCTTTACCCGTAAGAAACAAATTGCAATTCGTAAAATTAATTACTTCGCTTGCAAGGTTAAAAAAAATATTTTCATTGTCTCGGTCCATAAGCCTTAATTTAACTGGCATGCACCGTTTTACAAGAGGTTTTTTTACTTCTTGAACCAACCTTCTGCATAGACTTTCATTTTCTCGAAATTATCGCGCAATTGGCGATTCATTTCTTCCATGTTATCCATTGCAGTTTGCTGCATGCCTTTAAACTGATTGTTTAATTCTACAATCTTATCATTTAATTCCTTACGTTTTTCTTCTGCTTCGTCTTTGGCATCCATTTTTGCCAAACTATACTGAATCTTTACAATGTCTAATCCTGTTTTAAAAGCCTCCGACTGGCGATCGAACATTTCTAAACCTTTTTCATAATTACTGGAAAAACTATGCTTACCTGCAACATACAGTTCGTGCAGTGCTAATTCAATTTGTTTGCGTTGTGCTTCAAAAGCATCCATTCCATCGGCTTTGCCTAATGCCAATTGCACGCGTAGTTCTTCTAATTTAGTGCGCATTTCAGTTGCTTTGTCTTCGGCCATATCTGTGGCCTTATCCAAATTTTCTTTCATACCCACTAACATGCCTCTTAGCTGGTCTTTTTGCTTTTCAAAAGCCTCTGTTGCGTCCATTTTACCTAAAGAAAACTGCATTTGCATTTCTTCTAATCTTGTTTGCCAGTTGTTAACAAAGTCTTTCATCTGGTCTTTCATTTGATTTGCATCCATAATTGTATAAATTAATATTTACCTTTTTTAAAAATTGATAATAACAAAGCTACGCCAAAGATTCCCGATACTATGATTCCAATTAAACCAATTATTGGAATGCCATTGTAGGTTGGTGGGATATTGCTTAAAACCACCAAAGAAGATCCTAAAATCATAGCAGCTAAAATAATGGCAGCAGCAAGTCTATTAGAGGCAACTTCTACCATATATATCAATTGGTTCAACCCAATAAAATCTAACTTAACCTTTCCTTCTTTTAACCTATTGATAATCCCTTTTATGTCGCCAGGCAAAACACTAATATAATCCCATGCATCAGAAATATCGTGAAGGGCAGATTTGATTAAGTTTTTAGGTTGTAACCCTTCTTCAAATAAACGCAAAGAGTGTTTCCTAATTCTTTCTAGCGTATTAAATTTTGGATCAAGCTGCCTACTAATGCCATCTAAAATTACAAGTGTTCTAAGTAAAAGAAAAAAGTCGTTAGAGAAACTTAAATGGTGCTTGTAAATAATTTTTTGTAGGCGGTCTACAATCTCGCCCATCTCCCGCTCAGAAATAGTTTCTGGCGGAAATTCTTCAATCAAAATACTAATGTCATACTCCAATTCTTCTCTGGTAGTAAGGCGTTTTCCGCGGGCTAAAGCAAGAATAGAATTAGTTAAGGATCTTAAATCTCCTTTTCCAATAGCCACAATAAAATCTTTGAAGGCGTCTTTATCCTTTCTTACCATAGAGCCAACCATGCCAAAATCTATCAAGCAAATTACGCCATCTGGTTGTATGAGCACATTACCTGGATGTGGGTCGGCATGAAAAAAACCATAACGAAAAATCTGTTGGAAATAGATGTATAATCCCTTTTCTGCTAGCAAGCTTAAATCCAAATTATAAGAAAGTAATTTTTCTGTTCTATCAACCCTAATTCCTTCCAAATATTCCATACAAATTACTTTTCTAGTACCAAATTTGCTGTACAGTTTAGGAACTCTTACCCATTCATTCTCTTTAAATAAACTATGAAAATGGTTAATATTATAAGCCTCTAACAAGAAATTAAGCTCGCGGTTCATCGACTTGTTAAGGGATTTTACCAACTCAATTGGCTCATATCGCGCAAGGTTTTCAAAATTATTCTCTGCTAACTCTGCAAGCTCTGCTAATATCTTTAAATCCTCTTCAATAATGGTTTCAATATCTGGGCGCTGCACCTTAATAACCACTTGCTCTCCAGTTTTAAGTACGGCTCTATGCACTTGTGCAATGCTTGCACTTGCTAGCGGCTTTTCATCAAAAGAATAAAACAATTCTTCCAAGGTGCCATTTAATTCCTTTTCAATAATGTTACGCACATCTTCAAAGCTAAAACCTGGCACGGCATCTTGTAGCTTCTTTAATTCATTAATCAGTTCTGCGGGCAGTAAATCGGGGCGATTGGCCAATACCTGACCAAACTTAATATAAGTAGGACCCAATTCTTCTAGCACCATTCTAATTCTTTGGTAACGCGAATAGCCCAAGGTATTTACTTTTCCTTTTATCTTTCTATGAAAGATTATTTTAGGCAATAATTTACGTAGGCTGCTATGGGAGATAAAGTCGTCGAACCCATACTTAAGCAAAACTTGTAAAACTTGTTTATAGCGTGTAATGTGTTTAAAGGTCATGGCCTAATCCTTTTAACAAGGTCTCCAATTTTTCTACGCGTGCTTTTAACTCATTCAACTCGCGTCGGGTGGGTGTTTCAAACTCACTTAAGGACTGCTCTAAAAAGCCGTAAAAATCATCTTTTAAATGCTGTCCCTCGCCTTTTAATTCAGCTGATATTTCATCTACAATCCGCTTGCCCTCTTCTTCACTTAACTTGCCTTCTATTTCAAGTTTATCCAACAAAAACTTAGCCCGCCGAGAAAGAGAGGCAATGCCAATGCCAGAGTAAATTAACTTCTTTAACCTATCATCCATGAGTAATAAATTAGTAGGTAAAGGTGCAGTAAATTATTGTTCTAAAAAATGACTTTACTCATGCGTTTATACTATTTTCTCGATAATAGCGCCTCCCATTTGTTCAGCGCCAACTTTCATATTCAATAAAATCTTTATCCTATTTTTTAACCAAGAACTCAACTAAGAGGCGGTTGCTGGAGCTCTTAATACCTGCTACGTGTGTTAACTCCTAAAAGTCTATTTGCAGAAAAGTTTAAAATTAGGCCGCCTTTAGATGAATTACTCCAAAGTGAACTAATAAATAAACAATTATTCCAATTATAAATGCCGCAATTAACAGGCGCTGCCAAATGGGCATTCCTTTACTCTTAAATGGATCATTAAAATTAATACTTGAACCCAAAGGTAAAGCAGCCAAATGGGTTAAGTTATTACCAAAAGTAATGTTTACCGTAGCTTTTGCATTTATTGCCCAGCCATTTGCATCTAAGATTGGGGCTAGGTTTCGTTTTCTTAATTTTAACCAAGCAATAATCATAGAAGGTAAAGAAATAAGCATCATGATTGCAAAAATTGCTAAGGGCATTTTCCACCAAGCAAGGGCCATAAAACCTGCAAAAATACTTGCTAGGGCAGTTCCTATAGCGCCAATGGCCAAGCCAATAGCGGCAAAAATTCCTACAAACTTTCCAATATCAAATGCTGGTGCTGGTGCTGGTGCTTCAGCAGCCATTGGTGATGGTGCTGCAGGTGCTGCAGCTATTGCATTTGCTGCATGCGCATCTGCTTTTGTTGCAGCATCACTAATTTTTGAAGTAGCTAGTTGGTCTACTTTTTTATCCTGTTCGCTGGCAAATTTATTTACCTGGGTATTTATAAATTTTGCCACCCTACGGTAGGGAGTCCAAAAAGCCTGTCGAATGCTTATTGGGTTTTCAATAATTTTAACAATAGTAGCATCGTAATCGTTACCTTTTCTATCGTAAAATATTGCCTTTCTTCCCTCAATTAAATTATCTATATCCCCATTGGTTAACGCCGCAACTATTAGCATTTCCTCTCCCGTAGATTTAGATACACATTTGCAATACAACAAAAACATACCACTTAAACTAACCATGGTATTGTGACGGCTCATATCGTTTACACGAATACATAAATCGCAACTTCTTTGGTCTATATAAAGCGTTCCAACTTGAAAAACAGCTTTAACTCCTGAGGTATAAAAATCAAAAAAAGTAACAAAATTTCTAAGTAATTTCAGTAAATCCCTATGGTATCTCACTAATCTATCTAATTCCGCCATAGCCTCGGCTTCATCGGCTAACTCCAAGTCCAAGGCAATTAATTTTTGAAGTGTTTCCTTTGTTTCGGCGTTTAGCGCAAAAGCAATTTTTTCCTCTCCCAAGCTTGCAATAATAGTTCCAACCTCTTCGGCCCTCCAAGCTTCATAGGCTTCAAACTTAGCCACAACAGTTAACCATTCTTTTTCATTGATTTCTTGTTTAGAATTAAACATAACATCTACCACTTGCGTTTTAAACAAAGAAACTGCGTTTTCCCAAGCAGGATTTAAACCCCCTGTCAAATTTAAAACAGGTGTCTCCTCTACTTTCGCAATTGGATAAGCTTCAATCTCAGAAATAATACTCGTTAGATCTTTTTGGGTAATGGCCTCTATCCTAGAATTTAACTGATTTAATACCTCTTTACTGGCTGGGTCAAAACTGGCTAATCTACAACGTAAAAAATAATCCTCTACCTTAGCCTTAATTGCTTTGTAAGTTCCATAAGCTGCAGCTGTATTTTCGCCAAATGGTAAAATGCTTGCGGCTTCTGTTTTTGCCCTTTCCTGCCAAGCCCACCAAGCTTCTGCCTTTCCATAAAAGTCTTGTATAAGCGCATCATTTATGCCTTCCTTACCACCTCTATCAATTGTTGAACCCACACATAAAATTATATCTGCAATGAGTTGTTTAACTTGTGCATCGTCACTAACATCTTCGGTTATTACCCCATCACCATTAAATTTAGTTCCCGCAAAAATTCGGGTAATGTCCGAGGTGTCTTCCACACTAATCTCTGTAGCATCCGGCTTGCCTAAATTAGATAATATAATTTTTGCGGTTTCTAAAAGATACTTTCCTCGCTCACCATCAGTTATAGAATTTAACGACAAGACCTCTTTCTGCTGAAACAATTCATTGGGATCTTTAATTAATTCTAATAACCAATTCACTGCTTGTAAAATCTCTGGCACTCTTATTTGCCCGTCTCCATCGGCGTCAATTAACTGCAAAGTATTGGCATCTATCTCTAAGCCTTGAACTGGGCAACTTAAAGCTGTCCATAATTTTTGATCCAACAATGGTAAGGCTAGCAAATCACTCCCATTCTCTAAATTAACACGCTTTACGCCACCAATGGTAGAAAAGCTCCATTTATGATTACTCGGTAAATTCATACCTGCATATTAGCAATCTTTTTAAAAAATTAAAAGACAAATAAATTTTCCTAAACAACCTGCTGTTAATTGTTTTTATAGAGGGGTCAATACTGGTTTATCTTTGGCTACTATGCGTATTTTCGTTTAATTTTGACTCCTCATTTGGTCTGAACCATGAATAATAAAATGAAACTATAACCCTCATCACCTAGAGCATGTTTAATCCCTTTTCTATAAAACTGCCCGTTACAGAAATTCTAAACGAGGTAAAAGAAACACTGCAACACCAAAATACGCTTATTGTAAATGCTCCACCAGGCGCTGGTAAAAGTACCCTGCTTCCGCTCGCTCTATTAGAAGAGAATTGGCTACAAGGTAAGAAAATACTAATGCTTGAACCAAGGCGATTGGCAGCAAAAACAATTGCTTACCGCATGAGCGACCTTTATACATCCCCCATAGGGAAAACCATAGGCTACAGAGTAAGGTTAGAAAATGTAGTAAGCAAAGAAACCAAGCTGGAAGTAATTACAGAGGGTATTTTAACGCGCATGTTGCAAAGCAATCCATTGCTAGAAGATGTTGGGCTAGTTATTTTTGATGAATTTCATGAGAGAAGTATTCATGCAGATGTAGCGCTTGCCTTATGCAGAGAAGCACAACAATTGTTACGGCCAGATTTGCGCATTATTGTTATGAGCGCAACGCTAGATATGCCTCAGTTGCAAAAGCTATTGCAAGCTCCTGCCATAAAAAGTGATGGCAAATTATTTCCCGTTACCCTTCATTACACAGGTGAAAATGATTTGATGCTTTTACCTGAAACCCTCTCGCGCGTGGTGGTTCAAGCCGTAAAAAATGAAAGCGGAGATGTGTTGGCCTTCTTACCCGGAGAGGGAGAAATTAGAAAATGTGAAGCGTTATTAAAAACCTATTTGCCAGAATTTCGAATCCATCCTTTGTACGGCCAACTTTCTGCTAGCGAACAAATGGCTGCCATTTGGCCCAATAAACAAGGCAAAAGAAAAATTGTATTAGCTACTTCTATCGCAGAAACCAGCTTAACCATTGAAGGAATAAGAATAGTGGTTGATGCAGGGTTTAGTCGTATCTCCCGTTTTGACCCTAAAAGCGGATTGAGCAGATTAGAAACAACTATGCTCTCTAAAGATTCTGCAGACCAACGTGCAGGAAGAGCTGGAAGATTAGCGCCAGGCGTTTGTTATCGCATGTGGACACCCGCCACACATGAAAGATTGCAAGCCCATAGAGTGCCAGAAATTTTGGAAGCCGACCTTACCACAACAGTACTAGATTTGTTAAACTGGGGCGTTAATGATATCGGACAATTGGCCTGGCTTAACCCTCCACCCGAAGGTGCTTTAGCCATGGCCTATGAAACCTTAGAACAATTAGGGGCACTAGAAGAGGGTAAGATTACACCACATGGCAAACAATTACAAAGCATGGCTTGCCATCCAAGGTTAGCGCATATGCTGCTCTTGGCAAAAGAAAAACATGCCCAACAATTGGCTTGCGATATTGCTGCTTTGCTCGACGAAAGAGACCCGCTTGGAAAAGAGGCAGGCATTGACCTTAACCTAAGAGTAGAGGCGCTGCGACGCTTTAGGTTCAACAAGAGTAATGGTGCAAGCCTAGGAAGAATTAGCAAGCTTGCAGCCTATTACCGTAGCCTCTTACATGTGGAAGAAAGTAATGAAC
>JBIKKC010000123.1:0-7102 GCA_044360615.1 Bacteroidia bacterium
GCAACACCGGCATGGTTTAGACCTTCAAAGGCCATTCCACCAGTTAAGGCACCATCCCCAATAACCGCAATATGCTGCTTATCGTGTTCTCCTTTTAATTTAGAAGCAACAGCCATTCCAAGCGCTGCAGATATGGAGGTTGAGGAGTGCCCAACACCAAAAGCATCGTATTCACTTTCTGCCCTTTTAGGAAATCCAGAAATACCTTTATAGAGCCTGTTGGTATGAAAAACATCTCTTCTACCAGTTAAAATTTTATGGCCATACGCTTGGTGGCCTACATCCCAAACCAATTGATCATAGGGCGTGTTAAAGGCGTAATGTAAAGCAACAGTAAGCTCTACTACTCCTAAACTGGCACCAAAATGACCGCCGTAAACAGATACCGTATCAATGATGTACTGTCTTAATTCTGAAGTAATTTTTACAAGATCCTCTTCAGGCAATTTGCGCAAATCTGCCGGTATCTTGATTGGCTCTAAGTTCTTTCCAGGGTTAATTTTCATCTACAAGGTTGTTTCCGTTTAACGCAATATTACGTTTACAAAGGATAATAACACGCCAAAAAGCGTATGGTTTTACCAAATGTAACGGCGTGTAAAAATACAGTTAAACTATTAATTAGAAAAATAAACGATTAAACGCTCAAAATTGTATACACTCAGCTTATAATCTAGCGTCGCTAACAATTAAATCCTTAGGATGAATAGACAAAACAGGTACCGTTGAATTTTTTATCATTTGTTCAGAATACTTTCCAGAAAAAAAGGAAACAATATTGGTTTCCTGTTCTGTCATAATGGTTATTAAATCTGCGTTTTTAACCTTTGCATAAGCCAAAATAAGTTCCGTAGGATTACCTCCCAATTGAATGCTGGAAGTACAAGGAACTCCTTTTTCTGCTATGTTATTGCAAACTTGCCTCACATAGTTATTAACCAGCACTTCAGCATCTTTACCTTTATCACTGCTTACGCCAAATACGTGTAGGGTTCCTCCAAATGCCTTTGCAAAAGAAACAGCATAGGGTACTTTTTGACGCGTTTCAGAAGAGGTATCTATAGGCACAATAATATTTTTAAAGTTAAAGGCGCTGCCTAAACAAGGAATGGTAAGCACAAGCCTCCCAATATGGTCTATAATACTATTGGCTTCTTTAGCAGTAACCAAGCCGCCTGCTTCATCGCCAAATATTAAAGGAAGAATTAATAAATCACTTTCATCGTTCTTGAAGCTTTTAGTTATTTCTTTTACACTTCCAATAGCACTCACTTGGTAGTCTGGAGGTAAGCCAGCAGCGTTATTACCAACGGCCAGTACCTTAACTTTTGATCCAAAATATGCTTTTATATTGGCAACTGCAGCCAATGAAGCTTTGCAGGAATTTGCATCTTTTAGAGCGAGGCAAATATTGGGTAAATTTATAGCCATAACTAAATGATTTTCATCCAAGATATTAAAAAAAGATTAGAAAAAACCTCGGTTGGCAATACAAAAGCTAAGTTTAAACGCCTATATCATTGAAAATAAGCCAAATAAAATTTTAGGAAATTTTAAGACGGTATTAATTCCCGGTAAAAGATGGCTTTCTTTTTTGATTGAAGGCATCTACACCCTCCTTATAATCAGAACTTCTTCCTGCAATTTCTTGGCAAAAAGCTTCATATTCTAGCATCTCATCCAAATTACTGGTAAAAGATTTAATTAGCATCTTTTTCATGAGACCAATTGCTTTAGTAGGTGCCATGCTTAAATGATTTACCAATTTTTCTACTTCTTCATCTAACACCTCGGCCTTAACTACTTTATTTATCATGCCCCAATCGGCAGCTTGTTGCGCAGAAACTTTAGAACCTAATGCAGCAAGTTCAAAAGCTCTGGCTGAACCAACCAATCGTGGCAGAAAATAAGAAGAGCCGCTATCTAAAACTAAGCCTACATTAACAAAAACCTCTATTAAACTAGCCTGCTCGCTGGCAATAATCATATCGCATGCAAGAGCCAAAGAACAACCGGCACCCGCTGCAACGCCATTTAGCTTGCAAATAACTGGTATTGGTAAATTCCTTATTGCCCTAATCATTGGATTGTATCGTTTATACAAGCTTTCACTTAAACTTCTGTCTTTTTTACCTGCTATATCTTTTAAATCTTGACCACTACAAAATGCTTTTCCAGCGCCCGTAATTACCAGCACGCGAATAGATTTATCCTTTGCTGTTTTCTTTAAGGCATCGTTCACATCTGCACTCAATTGTTCATTAAAAGCATTAAAAACATCTGGTCTATTTAAGGTCAGATTAGCTATTCCATTGTTTACCTCAAACAAAATTGTTTCATAACTCATAGTTCTAAAATAATAGGATTAATAGTAAATTTTAAGATTACAAACATGAGCAAAAAACCTAATAAATACCCAAGATATAATTGCTGTTGCTGATGTGCTTTTAATGAATATCGGGCCGAAGCAACTAAACCACTTACTAAAACAACAGGAATTAGAAGCAGTCTTGTATCCACGCTTGCCGCAAAGTTAGCTACTGCTAAAAGGCCCGTTAATGCTCCTAGTGTTGCCATATGAATACTTATTTTATTAAAGAAATTAATTACAAACACGGCAAGAACAATAGCCGAACAAGCCAATAAATATTGCAATATCAATGGGTGCGTGATTGGCGTTTTTACAAAGTTATAATAGTTGAAAAAGTAAAGTATAAACGTGATTAAATACGGTAGGTATCTTTCTTCTCTTTTCTCTAGTGTTAAAGAATTAATTTTTCCAGTGATGCGCATTACAAAAACCAATATCACTGGAATAATGCTTGTAGAGATAAAAATAAAGGAAATATAAAACCAATGTATCCTGCTTGGCATTCCATGGGCGAGCTGCGGAAATAAGGAAAACAAAGCCAAGAGACACAATAAATTGATAAAAATTGGGTGAGCTATCCCAGATAAAAAATTGGCAAAAAATCGGTTCATTCCAATTATTGTGCAGCTACTACGCTTATTTCAACGTTTGCATTCAAAGGTAATTTAACCACCTGAACTGTTTCCCTTGCTGGAAAATTTGCTTTAAAAAATGAGCCATATACTTCATTGATTGCGGCAAAATTTCCCAAATCTGTGCAATAAATAGTAGTTTTAAGAACATTTGAAAAATCCATATCTGCCTCTTTTAAAATGGCTTCAAGATTTTCCATCACTTTTCTTGTTTCAGATTTAATATCGCTTTGAACCATTTCTCCGGTTTTAGCATCTTTGGCAACTTGGCCACTGGTATACAAAACTCCGTTTAATAAAACGCCATGGCTATATGGCCCAATGGGCTCTGGTGCGTTTGTAGATGTAATTATTTTCTTTTCCATGCGCTTTGGCTGTTTATATTTGTTTCTATTATCTAACTGCGAATATGAAAATTTTGGCGAGAGGTTCAAAGAACCGAATAAAAGAACTAAAAGAAAAACTTGAAAATGTTTCATGTGAGATAGTTGCTATTGATGATAGTGACTTACTTTCTGCTAATGTAAATGATTTTGATGTCATTTTCGACTTGAAATTTGACGAAAAATCAAATCAACTAAAATATTATGCTGGGCTTAAAGATATACCTGTCTTTGTGTGTGCTGTAAAGCAACAGCTTGCCAAAGCGGTATTTGATTATGGAAATAAAGTGGATTGTCTACTTTTTGGCATCAATGCTTTACCTACTTTTATCCATAGAAATCTTTTGGAAGTTTGTCTTTTAAAACAAGAGCAGCTAGCCCAGCTAGAAAATATTCTAAAACAGCTCCAATGGGATTTTAAATTGGTAAACGATAGGGTGGGTATGGTTACTCCTCGTATTCTATTTATGATCATTAACGAAGCCTGTTATACTTTACAAGAGGGTACGGCTAGCAAAGAAGATATTGATACAAGCATGAAGCTTGGGACTAATTATCCCTTTGGCCCGTTTGAATGGGCTAACAAAATTGGAATTAAACATGTGTACGAAACCCTAGAGGCAATATATTTAGACACCCACGACGAGCGCTACAAAGTATGTCCACTGCTTAAAACTATGTATTTAAAAGGAGAGGAATTTTAATAAAAAAGCCCTTAGAAATTCTAAGGGCTTTTTATTTATTTAATCTTAAAGGCTTTCTTAACCTTGTCTACCATATCCAATTTCTCCCAAGTAAATAGCTCTACTTTAAATTTAGCCATTTTACCGTCTGGACCTTTAAACTCTTTGGTAACTATTTCATTTTTTCTACCCATATGTCCATAAGCCGCTGTTTCGCTGTAAATCGGATTACGTAATTTTAAACGAGTTTCAATTCCGTAAGGAGTCATATCAAATATTTTAGAAACTACTGCTGCAATTTCTCCATCACTCATTTTTACTTTAGCAGTGCCATAAGTATCTATAAAAATACCCATTGGATCTTTAACACCAATAGCATAGGATACCTGAACCAATACTTCTGAGCACACACCCGCTGCTACTAAGTTTTTAGCGATATGGCGCGTAGCATAAGCAGCAGAACGGTCTACTTTTGAAGGATCTTTTCCAGAGAAAGCACCACCACCATGAGCACCTTTTCCACCATAGGTATCTACAATAATTTTACGGCCTGTTAAACCAGTATCACCATGTGGCCCACCGATTACAAACTTACCTGTTGGATTAATATGGTATTTAATTTTGTCATTAAATAAATGCGCAAATTTCTTGTATTTAGTTTTTACACGTGGAATTAAAATCTTGATGATATCTTCTTTAATTTTAGCCAACATCTTAGCTTCTTTATCAAAATCATCGTGTTGTGTAGACAATACAATAGCGTCTATCCGAATCGGATTATTGTTATCATCATATTCTAAAGTTACCTGAGATTTTGCATCTGGACGTAAATACTTAATCGCTTTGTTTTCGCGTCGTAAGGCAGCTAATTCAATTAAGATTTTGTGAGCCAAATCTAAGGCTAATGGCATATAGTCTTCTGTTTCGTTTGAAGCATACCCAAACATCATACCTTGGTCGCCAGCACCCTGATCTTGTTTTTTCTTACGATCTACACCCTGGTTAATATCAGCAGATTGCTCATGAATAGCAGATAAAATACCACATGAGTTGGCTTCGAACATGTACTCGCTTTTGGTATATCCAATTTTACGAATAACACCACGGGCAATTTCTTGCACATCTAAATAAGATTTTGATTTTACTTCTCCAGCCAATACAACCTGACCAGTTGTAACGAGCGTTTCACAAGCTACTTTCGACTCTGGGTCGAAGGCTAAAAAGTTATCAATAAGGGCGTCCGAAATTTGGTCGGCAACTTTGTCTGGGTGACCTTCACTAACAGACTCTGAGGTGAATAAATAAGCCATTTCTATTATAATTTTTAATTAGTGGTTTCAATTTAGCATTAATCAAACTTTGAGGACTCTCCCTATTTATAAAGGTTGAACATTATTTGACGAGAAAGTCCGCATTGTTTTTCCACCGTAGTGTTCGGCCCGGTTGGCATCCCGCGAAAGCGGGATTCTTAATGCACTGCAAAAGTATGCCAATAATGGAAAAAACAAAGCAATTGGAAAAAAACCTTAAGGCACAAGAAATATCAACTTTCTAGAAACAGGCTTAAGACCCCTTATTGTAAGATCCGCCGCTTTTGTAAGAAGCGTTTCTTATATTAAGCGATAAAGAAAAATAGAACATTTGAGAGCTATTCACATTTCCATATTTCTTAGTACCATCTGTAGTAGTATAGTTTGTATTATAAAAATCCTCCAAATAATACTTAAACTTAATGTTTGCACCTCCTTTAAAATTTACACCCACAAAAACGCTTGGGAGGAAAAGGTTAGTTCTTGCGCTAAACCAAGCTCTGTCTTTTTGCGATTGCTTAACATCATCTTTAAAGAATTTTTCTTTGTAATGAAAAGCGAGTTCTGCCTCGCCACCTGCAAATAAATAGGTGTCATTACCCAAGTCTCCAATTTTAATAGCAAGTGGCACACCAACGGTATATTGCCTTCTTTTTACTTTATTAAAACTATCTGCAGAGGTTGAGGTAAAACCCACATTTCTAAGTGCTAAACCCGAATAAAGCCCTACATTATTGGTAAAATCAAAATGCTGATAGCCTCCTACATGGAAAAAGCAGGTAAAACGAACAGGTGTATTTACTGCAGCGTTGTTAATTTTATAATCTGCAAATGAAAATATTAACTCCCCAGAGGAAGTTGAATACGTTTTTGTTTGAGCATTAAGAGATGAAATTCCTAAAATCAGAAATAAAAATAAGGGTGCAAGTTTTTTCATTGAGTTAAATTTGTTTTAACAAAGGTAAAATATTTGTCAATATTTCTTTCTCGTTAGTATTAAAATTTGTTTGTTCAAAAAATCGCTTAAAATCCTTTTTGTAGACGCCATTAAGACAAAGAAAATTTGCCAACTCTGCCGCTGGACTAGCTAACCTAGAATTGGTGCTGAGCATGGCATTAAAAATATGAGGAAGTAAGGTTTGGTTATAAGTTCCAGTGGATTTAATTATTAAAAATGCACTGTTTCTTGTTCTAAACTCAAAGGCTGGAGAGGCATAAGCTATTAATTCCTTTTCCATGTTTTGCTTATCTAATCCATTTAACAAGGCCAATTCTATTCGCTTAAAATCAATTGCATGGTTCATTCCAGAAATACTAGCTATTTGGGTTAAATAATCAGTTAGCTTCTCAGGATTTGCCATGGCAAGCTTGTCTATAGCTGTTTTTATTACATCAAAACTTTGGTCTTTCAAACCAAGTTCAAACAAATCTAAAAAGGATTTCTGTGGAGGTAATTGTTGCAATAAATGGGCACGCACTGCCGACTTTGATTGTTGCATCATGCTTCTTAACAAACTTACTGAAGTTGCATTATTATCATTTACCAATTGCGAAATCACCTCATTTAACATACTTTGATGGCGTTCTCTTTTTAGCGCCTCATGCAACACTTCACGTTTCTTGTCTATCTCAATTTTCCTTAATCCAACTAAAGCGTCGTAACGGTCTAATAGATGTTGCGCCTTTTCTACTTGTTCTTGTAACTCTTCAAACTTCTTCTCAA
>JBIKKC010000124.1:0-7066 GCA_044360615.1 Bacteroidia bacterium
CAGTATGATTCTACTATTAACGAGTGGCATACTTGCCCAGAAGGTGGCCGTATTAATGCTTCTAACCCTTGCAGCGAGTATATGTTCTTAGACAATACTGCTTGTAACTTAGCTAGCTTAAACTTAATGCGTTTCTTTGATACAGAGAAGTTAACCTTTGATGTAAAAGCATACGAGCATGCAGCCCGTTTATGGACAATGGTATTAGAAATTTCTGTATTGATGGCTCAATTCCCATCTCCAGAAGTTGCCCAATTAAGTTACGAATACCGCACCTTAGGTTTAGGTTATGCCAACTTAGGTAGTGTGTTAATGGTAGCTGGTATACCTTACGATAGCCCTAAAGCTTTTGCATGGTGCGGTGCTTTAACTGCTATTTTAAATGGCGTTGCTTATCAAACCTCTGCAGAAATGGCTAAGTACTTAGGTACTTTCCCTAAATATGAAGAGAACAGCAAGCACATGATGCGTGTAATGCGTAACCACCGTTATGCGGCCTATAATGCAACTGATGCTTACGAAGGTTTAACCATTAAGCCAGTTGGTATTGATCCTAAATATTGCCCAGAATACTTATTAAAGTCTGCTTGCGATTCGTGGGATTTAGCTGTGCAAATGGGCGAAGAATATGGTTACAGAAATGCCCAAGCTACTGTAATTGCGCCAACCGGAACCATTGGTTTGGTAATGGATTGCGATACAACAGGTATTGAACCAGATTTTGCCTTAGTTAAGTTTAAGAAACTTTCTGGTGGAGGTTATTTTAAAATTATCAACTCTAGTGTACCTGCTGCCCTAAGAAATTTAGGCTATACCGAAAGCGAAATTGATGTGATTATTAAATATGCCATTGGTTCTGCAAGTATCAAAGGTGCCCCACATATCAATCCAGAGTCGTTAAAATTCCGTGGCTTTTTAGATGAGGAAATTGAGAAATTAGATAAAGCTGCTGCAGGTGCTTTTGAAATTGGATTTGCCTTTAATGTATGGACCCTTGGCGAAGCTTGTTTGCAGCGTTTAGGATTTAAGCCAGAAGAGTACAATAGCCAGAACTTTAATTTATTGCGTAAATTAGGATTTACCCGCGCAGAAATTGAAGAAGCCAACGATTATATCTGTGGAACAATGAGCGTGGAAGGCGCACCAGCCTTGAAAGAAGAGCACTTACCTGTTTTTGATTGTGCCAACAAATGTGGTAACAAAGGAACGCGTTACATTGCTGCTACTGGTCATATTCGTATGATGGCTGCCGCACAACCTTTCTTGAGTGGTGCTATTTCTAAAACTATTAATTTGCCAAATGAGGCTTCTGTAGAAGACATTAAAGAATGTTACCACATGAGCTGGCAATTAGGTTTAAAAGCAAATGCCCTTTACAGAGATGGTTGTAAGTTGAGTCAGCCATTGAGCAATAAGTCTGATGTAAAAGACGATGAAGATATACAAGATGCAGTAGAACAAGTGTTGGGAGAAGACGCACACAAACCAGTTGGTGAGTTGAGTCCAGAGCAAGTACTAGAAGCTGCAACAGCTATTTTAAACAGAACACACGATACTGCCTTTAAACATAAATTAGCGGGTGTTGTAGCGCGCAAAGCCCTACCAGGTAAGCGCAGTGGTTTTACCCAAAAAGCAAGTGTGGGCGGTCAAACCATCTTTGTGCGCACGGGCGAATATGAAGATGGAACATTGGGAGAAATATTTGTAGATCTTCACAAAGAAGGAGCAACCTTAAGATCGTTGATGAATTGCTTTTCTATTGCTGTTTCTTTAGGCTTGCAATATGGTGTGCCTTTGGAAGAGTATGTAGACAAGTTTACCTTTACCCGTTTTGAACCAGCAGGAATGGTAGCCGGTCACGATAATATTAAGAGTGCAACCTCTATCATCGATTACATGTTCCGCATGTTAGGTTTTGAATATCTGGGAAGAGAAGATTTCATTCAGGTGCCACCTAGTGAATTACAACGCTCTCACTTAGCAGTAAATGCGCACAAGCCGCATGAAACTGTCCCAACTTCTGTTGACGCACCAGCGCCCGTTAGCGCATTGCATGTGCAACCTATTGGATTTTTTAAGCCAGAGGCAAAAGTAGAAGTAGTTAATTCGGTTATGGGCGCTACTGCCACAGAAGGACCAATAGATCAAGTAAGCGAAATGAACAAGCGCATGGGAGATAGCCCAGCTTGCCCAACTTGCGGTCATATTACCATTAGAAGTGGTGCTTGCTACAAATGCTTAAACTGCGGAACCCAGACAGGATGTAGTTAATAGAATTCTTTTGATTTCCTTTTTAAAAGCCGAAATGCCCTAGGGTATTTCGGCTTTTTTTATGGATTAATTATTACTTCAACGCAAGGTTAAATAAGCTTTAAAGATTTTATTTATATTCGAACCAACATTAATCATGCAAATGAATCAACCATTTCTAAAGAAAGCAATGCCCCATTTGGTGGCGCTTGCTGCTGTGCTACTTGTTATCTTTATTTATTTCTCGCCCATGTTTGGCGGTAAAGTGCTAAAACAATACGACGTTTTGCAATGGCGGTCAACCTTCCAAGAAATTGGTGAGTTTGAAAAAGCAACTGGGGAACGCACCTTTTGGACCAATAGTATTTTTGGTGGTATGCCCAGTTATTTAATCGGGGCAACGTATCATGGAAACTTTACCAATAATATTTTGTATACGCTTCAAACGGTTTTTAAGCATCCGGCAGATACCATATTTTTATTGTTTGCCTGCTTTTATATCCTCTTGCTCACCTTTGAGGTTTCTCCGTGGCTAGCCATAATTGGGTCATTGGCATTTGCTTTGTCCTCCTTTAATTTTATCAATATAGATGCAGGGCACGTTACTAAAGGAAATGCCATAGCCTTTATTCCACTTGTATTGGCGGGCATTAGGGTGGCCCTGTATAAAAACAAATGGTTAGGGGCAGCTCTTACAGGTGTGGCCCTTTCCTTTGAGTTATCTGCGGGTCACTTGCAAATAACCTATTACCTCATCTTTGTGATACTGTGTTGGATGATTTATGAGTTTGTAGCTAACCTAAAACAAAAAACACTTCCAAATTTTTTACTTACAGGGGTATTGTTAGTGGCCTCGGCCGCAGTTGGTATTGGCACCAATATAACAGGCTTATTGGCCACCGAAGAATATGGTAAATATAGTATTCGTTCACAGTCGGAGTTAACCAAAACAGCTCAAGGAAAAGAGAATGAAGCCAATACTACCAGTGGTTTAGATAAAGATTATGCCTTAGCCTGGAGCAATGGGGTTACAGAACCTTTTACTTTGTTAATACCTAATTTTTTAGGTGGAGCCAGCAGCACAGAATTGAGTTCTTCTAGCGCAACCTTTAAAGAGTTGCAGAAACAAGGCATACCAAATGCCAAAGAGGTGGTAAAACAAATGCCGGTGTATTGGGGAGATCAACCGTTTACAGCTGGGCCAATTTACTATGGAGCCATTATTGTGTTCCTATTTGTATTGGGAATGTTTTTAATAAAAGGAGGAGAGAAGTGGTGGATATTTGCCGCAGCCATGCTTTCCATCTTTTTATCAATGGGAAAGAATTTTGGTTTCTTAACCGATATCTTTTTCGATTATTTCCCATTGTACAATAAGTTTAGATCGGTAACTTTTATACTTTGTGTTGCCCAAACTATGTTTCCATTCTTAGCCATGTTGGCCGTAAAAGAAGTGGTGCAAGGCAAAGTAAGCAAACCAGATTTTGTAAAAGCTTTAAAGTATAGCTTGGGTATTGTAGGAGGTATTTGTTTATTCTTTGCCTTATTACCTGGTGCTATTTTTGATTTTACCAGCGAAGCAGATGCACGCATGGGATTTCCAGATTGGTTAAAAGCCACCATAGCAGAAGACCGTGAAAGTTTATTGAGAATGGATGCTTTACGCAGTTTGTTTTTTATTTTAGGTGCAGCGGCTTTGCTTTGGTTCAGACAGCAAGGAAAATTAAAAGATGCGGTGTTTATGGCTGTGCTTGGTTTATTGGTAGTAGTTGATTTATGGGGAGTAGATAAGCGCTATTTAAATGATAAAGATTTTGAGCGCAAGAAGACCGAAGAAGCGGTAGCTAAAACACCAGTTGATGAGCAAATATTAGCCGATCCAGATATTCATTACCGTGTGTATAATAATACTACAGATTTTGATAAGGATGCCATTACTGCTTATTATCACAAGAGTTTAGGTGGTTACCATGGTGCAAAAATGCGCAGGTATCAAGAGTTAATAGAATGGCATTTGGCACGTAACAATATGGAGTGCTTTAACATGTTAAATGCCAAATATTTTATTGTTGGTGATTCTACTGGAAATAAATTTGCGCAACGCAATCCATTTAGCAATGGCAATGCTTGGTTTGTAAAAGAACTTAAGTGGGTAGCCAGCGCAGATGAAGAAATTACTTCCTTAACTGGGTTTAAATCTAGGGAAACAGCAATTATTAATAAGAAGTTTGAAGCCGACCTTAAAGGTTTTGTTCCAGCAGTAGATAGCAATGCAAGCATTGTCTTAACCAAGTATCAACCTAATAAGTTAAATTACGATTACAGCAGTGCAAGCGAGCAGTATGTGGTGTTTTCAGAAATTTATTACGACAAAGGTTGGAATGCTTATTTAGATGGAAACTTAGTGCCTTACCAACAAGTAGATTATGTTTTAAGAGGTATGAAAGTTCCTGCAGGTAAGCATCAAATAGAGTTTAGGTTTGAACCAACTGTTATTAGTAAAGGAGAAAGTATTGCTTATGCCTCATCTATTACTTTGTATGGCTTATTAATTGCGGTATTGGTAATGGGCTTTATTCGCAAAAAGAAGGAAGCATGAGGATGAAAGAAAATGTGCAATGGGTTTTAGTTGGCGCTATTTTTACGGCAGCTGTAATTTATATTATTAATTGGTTCAGAAAAAGTAGTAAAGGTGAGCACAGTTGTGGCGATTGTGATGTAAAGCATTAATTTATAATGAAAGCCATTGCACTTTAGAGAAGTATTTGAAATGAAAAAAATATATTTATTACTCCTGCTGTTCTTAATAAGTTTTTGCGGATTTGCGCAAAGCAGGTATATTTCGGCTACAACAAAAAAAGTTGTTTTTACAAGAGATGGAGGGGTGTGCCAATGCTGCGGAAGTTCCAATAGTTTAGAATATGACCATATTACGCCATTTTCTTGTGGCGGTAGCAGCGATGTTTCAAATATTCAATTGCTTTGTATGAGCTGTAATCGCAGCAAATCGAATAGTTGTATTTGTAAGGTTCATAATAAAAGAGTTGGTACAAATTGTTGCGATGGTACAACAACAAAAAAGCAGGTATCAACCAGTTCGCAACAATGCTACGGAACTACAAAAAAAGGAATAAGATGCAAGAAGAAAACTACGAATTCTAGCGGACGGTGCCATTTACATCAATAATTATTAAATAAGAGGATGAATAAGAATTTATTATTTGCAGTAGATACAAACACAGAAGAGGTAATTGTTTCAGATTCGCCAAAAGGAAGTAATAAAGTAAATTTTATTGAGCGTATTGAACGAAAGGAAAACGAAATGCTTTACAATGCTGCTGTAACCTTAACTAGCATTACAAAAGCTTCCACTTTTGATGTTGCCATTTTTAAGGCAATGGATAAAGTTTGCCAAATGATATACAATAAATATAAATCTGTTTGAACCTCTGATTAATCTTCTTTAGCATTCTGCAAATGTTGCTCTGGAGTAAGCGTTGCTAACTACGCATAATTATCCTCGGCCATTTCATCTAATGAATTAAAAAAATAAATCAATTTATCTTCAACTATTTTTTCGTATTTGGATTCAGGTTCGTTCAATGGATTATTTTTTTTGAGGTGTTAGCTGAGTATTCAAATTGTTTAATAATTTATTGTGCTACTAAAATAGTATAACAATTCTATTCATACCATCATCCGTCCTACCTCAAATTCTCCAACATCACTTGTGTCATCTTATCTAAGTCATAGTTGGGTTTCCAGCCCCAATGTTCGCGGGCTTCTGCATCGTTAATGCTTTGTGGCCAGCTGTCGGCTATGGCTTGTCTAAAATCTGGTTTGTAGCTTATGCTAAAGTTAGGAATATGTTTGCGTATGCTGGCTGCTATTTCTTCTGGATTAAAACTAATGCCAGCAACATTGTATGCGCTTCTTATTTTTACTTGCTCAGCAGGGGCCTCCATTAGGTTTAGAGTTGCGCGTATGGCATCTTCCATATACATCATAGGTAGCGTAGTTTCGGCACTTAAAAAGCATTCATAACTTTGATTCTTTAAGGCTTCATGATAAATGTGTACTGCATAATCTGTGGTACCACCACCTGGTGCACTCTTCCAGCCAATTAAGCCAGGGTAGCGAATGCTGCGTACATCTACACCGTACTTTTGGTGATAGTATTCGCAATATCTTTCTCCTGCTTGCTTGCTTATGCCATAAATGGTATTGGGCTCCATTACGGTGTATTGTGGGGTTAAAACTCTTGGTGTACTTGGTCCAAAAACCGCAATACTACTTGGCCAATATACTTTTTTAATAAGCCCTTCTTTGGCCATATCTAATACATGAAAAAGACCATTCATGTTAAGGTCCCAGGCAAACTTTGGATTTTTTTCTGCCGTAGCACTCAGTAAAGCAGCCAACAAATAAACTTGTGTAATTTGGTACTTCTTTACAATTTGGTGCAAAGTATTTAGATCAAGAATATCTAATATTTCAAAAGGTTCTAGTTGGTTTTCAATTTTTCTAATATCGCTGCATACTACATTTTCCGAACCGTAATTTTTACGCAATGCCTCTGCCAATTCTAAACCTATTTGCCCGTTTGAACCTATGATTAATATTCTTTCCGTTGCCATATATATATTTACTTAATTGGGTCGAAAATAGAAAAAATACCCGAATGCTAAACCCTCCAGTGTATAAAATATTGTTAAGGTCTTTTGGGTCTATACCTTGCACTTAAGGATTGTGGAATTAAATAGGAGGTGCTATCGTTATCTGGAATATAAACAAGTTTGCTGGTATCAATTCCAGC
>JBIKKC010000012.1:0-20843 GCA_044360615.1 Bacteroidia bacterium
ACCCATTGTTGGTAGAATTTAGAAGAAAGCCTGCTTCAGAATTTAAAGTGCTGTAAGTATAACCACCCCTAAGTGCTAGGCTGGGAAGTCTTTCTGAACGCACCTCTTCGCTCATGCGTAAAGTAACATCTTTATTGGCTTTGGCTATTTGTAAGCCTGTATTTAATTCTAAAGCTTTTAACTTTAGTTCTTCGTAATTAATGTTGGCCTTGGGTAATAAAGTATCGATTACCTCATAGTTAAAATTTAAATCTTTACCCATTAATTGGTTCAAACTTAATTTGCTGTTGAGGTATTGCGTTTGCAAACGCTTTAACAAGGCATAGTCTGAATTATAATAAACTTGTGCTTTTAAAACTTCAGATTTAGCACTTTTGCCAGAGCTAACTTTGGCCTTTGCTACTTCCATTCTTTTCTCGCTAATTTGAAGAAATATTTGCGCTGTTTTAACTTGTGCTTTGCTTAATACAGCATCGTAATAGGCACGAGAAACGCGGTTTATCACCTGTTCCATTTGTTGCTTCATTCTTAGCGAACCAATAGCTTCCAACTCTGCAAGTCGAGCTTTGGTAGCAAACATTTTCATGCCATCAAAAATGGTCCAGCTTAATTCTACACCAGCATTTAAAGTTTTACTTTTTGCACCATCTCTATTGTTTTCATTGCCATTTAAGAATTTTTGCTGCACATTAATTGTCTGATTATCTTGGTTGGCAGTAGCATTTACATTGGGTAACATACCAGCTGCTCCAGCGCTATTGTTAAGCTTTGCTATTTCCTTTTCATTGCTGGCAATGCGTATTGCAAAGTTGTTTTCTAAGGCAATGGTATAG
Organism: Bacteroidia bacterium; assembly: GCA_044360615.1. Classification (GTDB taxonomy): domain Bacteria; phylum Bacteroidota; class Bacteroidia; order UKL13-3; family UKL13-3; genus B1. The sequence goes on from JBIKKC010000012.1 coordinate 834, forward strand.
GCTTGTTGTAAGCTTAAAATGTCTTGTGCATTAATATGTTGAACCCATATTAGGGCTATTAAACTAATGATCCATTTCATGCGTATCTCCTTCTTTTTCTATTGCCACTTCTTTTCTTTTGCCACTTAAAAATTCGTACACCACTGGTATTACATATAAGGTTAGAAAGCCAGAAAACAAGAGGCCACCAATAATTACCATACCCATACTTACTCTACTTTTTGCGCCTGCACCTAGCGCTAGTGCAATAGGCAATGCACCTAACATAGTGGCTAAGCTGGTCATCATAATTGGGCGCAAACGCGAGATGGCTGCTTCTTGCACGGCTTGTAATTTGGGTAAACCTTGTTCTCGTTTTTGGTTGGCAAACTCTACAATCAAAATACCATTTTTAGTTACTAGTCCCAGCAAAACTATGATACCTATCTGGCTAAAAATATTCATGCTTTGATCAAAGTACCACAGCGTGATTAAGGCACCGGCTAAGGCTAATGGAACTGTAAACATGATAATAATTGGGTCGATAAAACTTTCGAATTGAGCCGCTAATACCAAGTAAATAAGAATGAGCGCAAGTATAAAAGCAAATAAAGTATTTGAAGAACTTTCTGCAAAATCTCGCGAAGGTCCACTTAGGTCGGTAGTAAAACTGTCGTCTAAAACCTTTTTACCAATTCTTTCCATTTCTTCTATACCATCGCCTAAGGTTTTACCTGGCGCTAAGCCAGCACTCACTGTGGCAGATTTATACCTGTTATAATGGTAAAGTTGCGGCGGACTACTTTGTTCTATAGCACTTACTATATTATCTAGTTGTATCATTTCGCCTTTATCGTTGCGCACATACAAGGCTTTTAAATCAATAGGTTTATCTCTAAAGGGTCTGTCTACTTGGCCAATCACTTGGTACTGTTTTCCTAGTTTATTAAAATAGCCGTAACGCACACCTCCATAAGCAAATTGCAAGGTTTGTGCTATGTTTTGAACCGACACGTTTAAGTTTTTTGCCTTTTCACGGTCGATACGAATTTCTAGTTCTGGTCGGTTAAATTTTAGGTTTACATCAACCCCCATAAATACAGAACTTTTGTTTGCTTCTTCTAAAAACTTGGGCAGGTAATTTTGTATTTTGGCAAAGTCTTGGTTTTGTAAAATAAATTGAACTGGTAAACCAGATCTTGAGCCCCCTGTTCCACTTATGGTTTGGTCTTGTATTACAAATGCCTTAATGCCGGTTATACCGCTTAATTGTTTACCTAATTGGTTTGCAATTTGTTGTTGTGAGCGATTTCTTTCTTGGGGTTCTGTTAATATGATGCGCACAAAACCTGTGTTGGCAGCCCCACTTCCTGTAAATCCGGGTGCTGTAACTTCTAAGGTTAATCTTTTTTCTGGTATAGAATCATCTATTACCTTGGAAATTTCGCCCATGTATCTGTCGGTGTATTCAAAGGAGGAGCCTTCTGGAGCAGATATTGCGAGGCGCATCCAACTTCTATCGTCTAATGGCGAAAGTTCTGATGGGAGAGAACCACCTACAAAAAAGATGACGAAAACACTAGCAACTATTAGTACCCAAGCTAGCCATTTGTTTTTAAAGAAATTTCCTAAACTTTTGGCATACGATAAATTGAGTTGTTGAAAGTAGGGTTCTGTTTGTTCATAGAGTTTAGTATGCTTATTGTTTTTACGTTGTAAATACACATTTAAAACGGGCGTAAGCGTTAACGATACAAAGGCAGATATGAGCACTGCTCCAGCTACCACTACACCAAACTCTCGAAATAATCTACCCACAAAACCTTCTATAAAAATAATGGGTAAAAATACAACAGCTAAGGTAATCGAGGTAGCAATTACGGCAAAGAAAATCTCATTGGTACCTTCAATAGCTGCCTGCCTTGGTTTCATGCCTTGCTCTATCTTTTTAAAGATATTTTCTGTTACCACAATGCCATCATCTACCACTAAACCAGTTGCCAGTACAATGGCCAAAAGGGTTAAAATATTAATAGAGAAGCCTGCCAAGTACATAATAAAAAAGGCGCCTATTAAAGAAACGGGGATATCTACCAATGGTCTAAAAGCGATAAGCCAATCCCTAAAGAAAATGAAAATAATGAGCACCACCAAAATAAAGGCGATAAACAAAGTTTCTACTACCTCGGTAATTGAAGTGCGCACAAAGCGCGTATTGTCTAGGGCAATATCTAATTTGATATCTTCGGGTATATCGTTTTTAAATTGATCATACCTTTTGTAAAATTCGTCGGCAATTTCTATGTAGTTAGCAGCTGGTTGTGGCACCAAGCCTAAGCCTATCATGGTAACACCAGAAGACTTTAGTATAGTTTCTTCATTTTCGGCACCAAGTATGGCTTTTCCTACATCTGCTAAGCGCACAGTTTGATTGCCTTCATTTTTTAAAATGATGTTGTTAAACTCTTCTTCAGTAGAAAATCTTCCTAAAGTTTTTATACTTAACTCTGTGTTATCTCCTGCGAGTTTTCCTCCAGGCAGCTCAATATTTTCTCTATCTAAAACTTGTTTAACATCTAATGGGGTAAGTCCGTATGCACTCAATTTAGCTGGGTCTAACCACAAGCGCATGGCGTATTTTTTCTGACCCCAAATTTGGATATTACTAACTCCGGGTATAGTTTGTAATCTTTCTAAAACAACATTTTCTGCATAATCGTTTAACTCTAATTTCGAGCGGCTATCGCTTTGTAAGGTAAGCGAAACAATGGCATCAGAGTTGGCATCGGCTTTGCTTACAACTGGCGGGGCATCTATATCTTGGGGCAATTGCCTTATGGATTGGGAAACTTTGTCGCGTACATCATTAGCAGCTTCTTCTAAGTTGGAGCCTAAGGTAAATTCTACTGTTATAATACTACTGCCTTGATTGCTACTTGATGAGATGGAACGTATGCCTGCAATTCCATTGATAGCTTTTTCTAGAGGTTCGGTAATTTGCGATTCAATAATATCTGGGTTGGCGCCTGTATAGTTGGTTCGAACCGTAATTACCGGTGGGTCTATACTGGGGAATTCTCTTATGCCAAGTAAATTAAAAGCAATGGCACCAAATAATATGATGAGTATAGAACATACAATGGCAAGAACGGGTCTGTTGATACTGGTACTGGCTAAACTCATGTAATTATTTCCTTGTTACTTTAACCTTAGCGCCTTGTTTCACATACATAATTCCGTCTACTATCACTTCATCGCCAGCGTTTAAACCTTCTGTAATTTCTATCTTGTCTTCGTTTCTAAAACCTGTTTTTACCAATACTTCAACAGCAGAATCGCCTTGAACCTTAAACACCTTTTGCCCTTTTAAAACAGGAATTAGGGATTGGGTAGGAATAAGAAAAGAATTGTTGTTAGTAGCCAATTGTAGTTCAATGGTGGCAAATAAACCAGGTATCAATTTTGCCGAAGAGTTATTGCACAAAGCCCGCATCACAATAGATCTGGTGGCATCAGATAAACCTGCTTCTCGTGCATAAATTTTTGCAGTATATGTTTTACTTTGATTGTTTATGGTAAACTTAATTTCGTCGCCAATAGTTATTTTAGAATAATATTTCTCTGGTACAGAAAATTCTATTTTTAATTGGGAAGCATCTTGTAAGGTGGCAATGCTAGTGGCAGGTGTTATATATGCCCCTTCGCTTACTTGCCTTAATCCTAGAGTTCCAGAAAAAGGCGCTCTTAATTCTGTTTTGCGTATTTGTTCTTTTAAATAGGCAATATCGGCCTCTATGGCACTTAACTCCGATACAGATAAATCATAATCTGCTTGGGAGATGGCTTCTTTTTTAAGCAATACTGCATTTCTTGCGGCATTATCTTCTTTTAACTTTTTAGTAGCTTGCGCTTTGTTAAGCTGCGTTTGAAAATCTGCATCGTTTAACTTAAGCAGCAATTCTCCTTTGGCTACATTAGCACCTTCTTTAAAATATACTTTCTTAATTAAGCCTTGAGATTCTGCCTTCAGTTCTACTTGTTCATTTGGTAGAAGGGTTCCGTTTACTTTGTAAATCTCTGCAATGTTTTCTTGCATTACTTTATAAACGCTGATACCAATAGGGGCTTTGTTGCCACCTTTCTTGCCTTGCTCTTGCTTATTGGTATTGCCACAAAAGAATTTTGGAATAAGCAACAAGCCAACAATTGCAAGTACAATTAATATATTTCGGAGTAACTTCATTTATACATGTTTTATTAAATAAGATTAAATACTGGCCTTTTGTTTTGCTAAATGGCGAGAGAGTAAAATACAAATAACCATCAAGGCAGAACCTCCAAGGTATGGTAAGCTAAAATGTAATTGGTATAAAAATCCGCCAAGCGCTGGTCCGGCAACTCTAGCCAAAGAGCCAAAACTTTGGTTCATACCTAATGCTTGCCCTTGTTCTCCATGCTTAGCGCTTTGAGAAATAAGAGAGGTTATGGCAGGAGTGATACAAGCATTGGAGAAGGCTATAAAGGTCATGCTTACAAACATTAACCAAAAATGATTGAGCGGCACATAAGGAATAATAAGTAATCCTGTAATCATGCTAAAGCCACCAATGAATAATAGCTTTTTTTCGCCAAAGGTTTTGTTGAGTTTACCTACAAAACCCCCTTGCAAAATGGCCGATATCAAACCAATAAACATAAATACAAAACCAACTTCTTTTTCATTTAAAAAGTAATGTTCAATCCAAAGGATGGCGGCTGTAATTTGCATCATGGCAAAGGCAGTGATATAAACAAAGTTTAGAATATACAATTCGTTTAACACAGGTCTTTTAATTGCTATAAAAATATCGTGAATAGGCTTAAATCTAAATGCTTTATGCGGTTGTTTTTCTTTAATAGATTCTGGCAGCCACAAGTAGGCCATTACTAAATTTATGGCACATAATGCGGCGGCAAAATAGCCAACTAAGGCAACACTTCCATTGCCACTAATGGCTTTAAGGTATCCTCCCACGGGAGGGCCAAAAATAAAACCAAGGCCAAAGGCAGCGCCTAATAGTCCCATGTTTTTGGCTCGGTCTTGGGGTTCTGTTATATCAGAAATATAAGCTTGGGCAGCGCTTATATTTGCCGAACCAATGCCTGCAAAAATCCTGCTAATTACAAGCATTGTTAAGCTATGGGTAAAGGCAAAAAATAGGTAGGCAAAAGTAGTGATAGTAATACTAATAAGCATCACAGGTCTTCTTCCAATTTTATCGCTTAAGGTTCCCCAAAAGGGTGCAAAAATAAAGTTCATTAGAGAATATAAGCCCGCTATTAACCCAATTTCAATGGCAGAGGCATGTAATTCTTTTGAGAATACAGGTAGTATTGGTATTACCAATCCAAAGCCTAGCAAGTCTATAAAGATGGTAACAAATAAAATAAAGAGCGGAGATTTGTTTTTCATAAGATTAAAAGACTACCCGCACTTGAATATTAAAACTTCTTGGTGGGTCAACTTTGGTAGGTCTTGTAGCGTATTCTACATTGGTAAAATTATTCACAATAAAAGAAACTCGGGTATTTGGGTTAAGGTTACAAGCTAACCTTAAGTTTTGAACCAAATCACCTCTACCTGCTCTATCGAAGAAGGCGTTTACCCCAGGTAAAAATACGTAAATAAATTCATCTACTTTTTCATAGATGCTATAATAATTGAGGGTATAACCTACACTTAAGAATCTATAGTTGGCTTCAATATCCCATTTAAGGGTTGAGCGGTTTCTGTAAGGGAGTAGGGCTTGATAATACTTTGCACTGTCTAATTTGCCAATAGATGAAACCAGAGATTCTAGGTAATAATTCCAGTCTTTCATTTCTGGATTAGTAGATAAATTAACAGGCATGGCATAGGTGTAACCTCCAATGGTTCTAATTAGAACATCTCTAATGCGGCCTTCACCAGTTAAGCTCACTTCAAAGCCTGCAATTCTGGTTTGGCCTATATTGTTAGATCTAAAACCAATTGTTTGGAAAAATGGAATGCCAGCCGAAGAAGGAATCCATTGTCCAAATTGAAATTCTATCATACTATCATATTCTTGGTTAAAGAAGGCAAAATCTAGCGCACCAGTAAAATTGCCAATTTTAAATCCTTGTTGAACGCCAATTTCGGCTGTCCAACCTTTTTCTGAGGCCAGATTTTCATTTGGGAAAATACGCACACCTGCTGCTCTATCTTCTACATACTTTTCTCCAATGGTGGGAAATCTATAACCTTCAGAATAATTTGCTCTAATAAATGTTCTGTGAGCAGCTTGGTAATTTAAGCCAAACCTTTTAAGCAAACCTGTTGGCTCTTCAAATTGGTTCAAGCCGTTAATCTCATATCTTGCTCCTGCAACTGCGCTCCATCTTTTATAACGGTATTCACCTTGCGCAAAAACAGCTCTGCTAAATCCTGCAAACGAGCCTTCATACACATTGCCAACAGCCCAAAGGGTGGTAATATAAGTGCCTGCCGTAGCAAAAAAACGTTTGTTAAACTGCCTCGAAAAATTATAATCCAAGGCGTACATATTTGCAATGGCATCATTTTCATTTGCTTTATTCGGCAGCGATCTATCAACAAATCTGTGTATTTGGTAGAGCCTTCCTTTAAAGTTGTGTGTGTTTTTGCCTTGCTTCCATTCTGCATGGGGGTCTAAGGAAAAGATGCGCCATTTGTCGTCCACTATGTAATCATCGAAGGGTTTAAGCGCGCCAGAGTCTGCATTCTGCCAAAGGAAAAAGCGTCCTCCTTCTTCAAACATAATATTACCATTTACACCAAAACTAAACTTATCATTTACTCTATACCTGGTTTTAATATAACTTCTTAAGCGCTGGTTATCGGCACCCATTAAATGGCTTTTCGTAAGTTGGGCATTTCCGCTCCACACTAAATCAAATTTCCCAAATTGTTGCTTATGGCTAAAAAAGGCTCCAGTGTTAAAAGGTTGTTCTGTGGCCCGCCACCAAATAGTTTCTTTCCGTTTTGGGTTGGATAGTATTCCAGAATACATAGTTATTTTTGTTTCTGGTTTAGGGCCACCCCAGCCAGTTCTTACATTTACAGTTCCATTTAATGCAGATGAACCATAAAGCACAGATGCGGAACCTTTGATAATTTCAATTTGCTCTGCCGCTTCAATGGGTAGAAAATTCCAACGTACATCTCCCAAATCTGCCCCTAATAATGGCATATCATCTAAGAGTACGGCCACTCTGCTACCTGTATTATAAGAAAAACCAACACCTGCGCGCATGGTGGGTTGCCCGTCTACCACATTAATACCTGGTACTTTATTGAGCACCTCTGCTAAATCTGTGGCGTTGGTATTGCTAATTAAATAAGGTTGTATGAGGTTAACAGAGCTTACTTCCCTCGCAATTTCCTTGGCATTGCGGGAGGCAGAAATTACCACTTGGTCTAATTGATTGACAAATGGTATTAGGAAAATTGGAAATTCGCGCGTGCCTTCTAAATGTTCCTCAAATTGAATTTCTTCATTCTTGTATCCTACTCGGCTAAAAATAACGGTATATTTTCCTGGTGTAACTTTGACCAAAAACTGACCAAAGCTATCTGTTTTGGCCATTTCCTTCCCATTTACCCTAATACTAACCTCCGATAAGGGCTTTAAAGTAGTCTCATCTGCAACCCTTCCCTTTATGGCAAGTTGTTGAGCTACAGTATTCCCAAATACTAGTGATAGCAAAAAAACAATAATAAATTTTAAACCAGACAAAGTGTTTTATTTAATTGGGTAAAAATAACAAAATATAAAAATTGTCAACTATTTGTTTTAGTGAATAAACAAATAGTAAATTAGCGGGGTTTAATAACTATACTTATAAATAGAAAAACACTATGGGTCAGGAATTTAAGAAAAAGTTTATCGAAAAAGCAACACCACTATCTGGAGAAATCAAGTCTTTTGTAAAGCAATATGCCGATTTTGCCCTTGGCGTTTTTACAGTAGAAGATGTGTATGCAGGGATGAAAGGTGTAATTGGATTGCTAACCGAAACTTCTTTATTAGATGCAAACGAAGGAATTCGCTTCAGGGGTCATACTATTCCAGAATTAAGAGCAAAGCTTCCTAAAGTTCCAGGCGGCACAGAGCCTTTGCCAGAAGGTTTATTCTATTTAATGGTGTTAGGAGAGATTCCTACTTATGAAGATGTATTAAAAATTCAACAAGATTGGCAGTTAAGGGCAGAAATACCTGCTCATGTATTTGCAGCCATTGATGCCTTGCCAATTACTACGCATCCTATGACTCAATTTAGTATTGGTATTATGGCTATGCAAACCGAATCTGTGTTTGCTAAGGCTTATAGAGATGGCATAAATAAAAAGGATTATTGGGATCCAACCTACGAAGACATTAGTAATTTATTGGCGCGTTTACCAAGAATAGCAGCTTATATTTATAGAAGAACCTATAAAAACAATGAACATATTGCTCCAGATCCTAAGTTAGATTGGGCAGCAAATTTTGCCCATATGTTAGGCTATGACCAGCCAGAGTTTTATAAGTTAATGCGTTTATACTTAACCATTCATGCAGATCATGAAGGTGGAAATGTTTCTGCACATACTACGCATTTGGTGGGTTCAGCTTTAAGTGATCCTTACTTGGCTTTCTCTGCTTCTATGAATGGTTTAGCCGGCCCATTGCACGGCTTAGCCAACCAAGAAGTGATTAGATGGATTTTTGAATTGCAAGAAAATATTGGTAAAAATCCGAGCAAAGAACAGATAGCTGATTACATTAGAAAGACATTAACTGATGGTAAAGTAGTGCCAGGCTACGGACACGCAGTATTGCGCAAAACAGATCCTCGCTTTATAGCCCAACAAGAATTTGCAAAAACCTATATGCCAGATGATGAATTGGTGAATATAGTTTGGAATATTTATGAAGTAGCTCCTCCGATTTTAGAAAGTACAGGTAAGATTAAAAATCCTTGGCCTAATGTAGATGCGCATTCTGGGGCATTGTTATTGCATTATGGATTTAAGGAATATGATTTTTACACCGTTCTTTTTGGTGTTTCGAGAGCATTGGGCGTAATGGCTTCTTTACTTTGGGATAGAGCACTTGGCTTACCAATTGAACGTCCTAAGTCGGTTACCTTTGAGTGGTTACAAAATGCCGTTGCAGCGCGCAAAGGCACTGTTTAAAATAAAGTGATGCAAAAGCTCTTTTTGGTTTTTTTGCTAGGAAGTCTTTTGGTATTTGGGGGCTGTGGGGTTTACACACAAAGTGGAGCCTCCATCCATCCCGAGGCGAAAACGTTTAGCGTTGGTTTTATTGTAAACAATGCCAGTATTGTGGCGCCTACTTTAAGTCAGGTACTTACAGAAAAGCTAAAAACTAAATTTATTAACGAAACACCTCTAAAGCTTACAAATGCTGAGGGTGACATGAATTTTACAGGAAAAATTACAAGTTATGTTTCAGCACCTGCTGCAATAACGGGTACGCAAACCAATGCAGTAAATCGCTTAACCGTAACGGTTGAAATAACCTGCGATAATCGCCTGGAAGATGATAAGAGCTTTACCCAAACCTTTTCTAATTTCACAGATTTTGATGCGCAAAAAGATTTTGCCTCTTTGGAAAATGAATTGATTGTGAAAATTTGTGATGGATTGGTTCAAGACATATTTAATAAAGCCTTTATTAATTGGTAAATTGACCATTGATTCATTTTTTTCTATATTGCCTCTCAATTAAACGGTTTTGAATAAGTACGATTTTACAACATTAGTTAAAAACCCGTCCAGCATTGGCGAGGCAGATGCCGATAAACTTAGGGAATTGGTAAAAGCGTATCCCTATTTTTCGTTGGCTAGAAATTTATTGGTAAAGTCTTTACATAAATCAAAACATTACGAGTACGACACTTTTTTGAAGCAGGCGGCTTTGCTAAGTGGCAATCGTTCTGTTTTGTATAATTTAGTTCATGATTTACCGCTAAATACAGACAGTACTGCCGCGTTAGAAGAAAAGGTAGAATCACTTGATATAAGTAGCGTTTCAGATGTTTTTCCAGATAGTATTATCGAAAAAATTCCTGAGCCAATAGTTGAGATTATTCCTGAACCTATAGTAGAGATTATCCCTGAACCTATAGTTGAGATTATTCCTGAACCAATAGTTGAGGTAACTCCAGCGCCAGAAGTAAAAGAGGTTATAGAAATTACTTCAACAGTGGTTGATGCTAATGGAATTAAAGAAGATGAAAAACTTGTAAGTCCAACCGGTGATTTTGTTAAGTATAAATCCCCTTTTGAGGTTCCAGAAATTCCTAAATTAGATGGAGAATCTTTAATTGGTAATATAGATGAGGAGGAAGATGTTTTAGGTGGTTTTGATATAAGTAGTTTAAACGAGTTGGGTTCTTGGAAGCCTGCAGCACCTATTTATATTGAAACCAAAACTCCCGAGCCAGAACCAATTGCTCCAGAAATACCAGAGCCAGTTGTTGCCATTACTCCAGAGCCTACTGCAGAAATAGTTGAAGCACCTGTTGTAGATTTGGTTCAGGAAGAACTAATTAAGGAGGCAGTTATAGCGCCTAAAGCACCAATAATTGAACCTGAAATTGCAGCTATTGAGGCTCAAACTCCATCAAATAAGGAAGAGGTAAAAGTACAGGAGGATGATTTCTTTGCGTGGTTAAACGAGAAATCAAGTGAGCAAACAAATGAGAGACCAGCTCCTATTAAAAAGCCAGCAGAAGATGTTGCTTTTGTTGATTCTTTCACCCAAACTTTTGCTGCAAAGGCCAATCAGGTTTTAAGCGAGGAAATTCATATAGCGGGCATAGAAAAGGTAGCATTGCCAAACGAGGAGCCAAATCTGTTAAGGAGTTTAGAGCAATACGAAGTAGATATATTCTTAGCGCCTATTTACCGCAAGGCAATTTTCGATGCACAACTATTTGATACTACTTTTGGACAAATCTTCCCTGATTCTGGGCGTCCAATACCTAAGCCTAAACCAGTAAAGGTGGAAGTTCCTGCACCTAAAATAGAGATTGCTAAAGAGAAAGTAGAAATTGCAGTGGAGATGCCAGCGCCAAGTTTCGATTACCAGCCCATTTTGGAAGTTCCTAAAGTGCAACGCGAGCCGCAGTTGGTAGAATCTATTTTGGAGAAATTTATTAGAGAAAACCCATCTATTGCGCGGCCAAAAAGTGAATTTTACAACCCAGTAAATATGGCTAAGCAAAGTGCTGAGTCCGACTCCGAATTGGTAAGTGAAACATTAGCAGCTATTTATCTTCGTCAGGGCTTGCATAAAAAAGCAATTGGTATGTATGAAAAATTAGGGTTGCTTTATCCCGATAAATTAGCGTATTTCGCAGGCCTTATTCAAAAAGTTAAAAACGAAAATAATTTAGACTAATATGTTAACTATTCTTTTAATCCTCATTATAGTAGCTTGTTTATTGCTTACACTACTAGTATTAATTCAAAATCCTAAAGGCGGTATTGCAGCAAACTTTGTTGCTCCAAGCCAAATTATGGGTGTAAAACGCAGTACAGACGTAGTAGAAAAAGCTACTTGGTATTTAGCAGCTGCATTAATTGTACTTTCTTTGGCTAGTAATTTCTTACGTCCTACAGATGCTGGCACCGATGCTGTAAACGAATCTAGAATAAAGGAAAGTATCGAACAACAAAGTGTTCCTGCAGCTCCTCAGCCAGCGCAACCAGCACAAACTCAGCCAGCGCAAGAGCAACCAGCACAAGAACAGCCAGCAGCGCAACCTGCTCAATAATTTTTATAATATTAAAAAAGCCTCTAGAATATTATTCTGGAGGCTTTTTTTGTGCCATCACTTTTTTGCTTAAAAACGTTTACGTAAAAATAAGTTTAAGCCAGCACTCCAAGGTTTCTGGCTAATCCAATCTGGGTTATCTACCATATTGTTTAAACCTAATCTGAGGTGAGGCATTAGCCCAACGGAAGCTCTTGCATTTATATTCCAAGAAACTGAAGGAGCAATATTGGCAAACCAAACATTTTTAAATTGAGGAAAAGCGTTTTTGTCGCTGGCAATTAACAAGCCAACACAACTTGGATCAGGCATGTAGGCATTTACTAAATTAAGTCTGCCATAACTCATACCCACATTCAAATCAATATTCCAATCTTCGTTGTTTGCAATATTGTAACCCACATAAACGGGGAATTCTGTTAAGCTATACTTGTTTTCTAGGGCATAAGTGCTACCCACAATAATAGAATCTTGTTTGTGCAAGTAATAGTTTGGTGCTTGCACTTGGTTCATAGCGGTATCTACTGGTAAAATATTGTATTGCACTTTTTGCGTAAAGGATACTATTCCAATTCCTGCGCGCACATACCATTTTTTTGCAAAGGCATATTCTGCTTGCAAGCCTCCACTAAAATCAAGTTGTGGGGCTTCTATTTCTTCTCTTAAATTAAAGGCTTTCTCAAGGTCATATTTTTTAGTTTCGGGCATAGTTAATGACATATAGCTCATATGGGTGCCCAATACAGCTAGCAGCGAAAAATTGGTAGGTGCTGCATCTGATTCTAAGTATTCTTTGGTATTAGTAACCAAAATGGGTTCACTACTATCTTTGGCATTGTTTTGAACCAGGGCGCTAATTTCTTTGCCTTGCGCTGGCGAATTTTCCTGCTTTGTTTCGGGACTTTTTGCAGGTTGAGGTTCTGTAGGTGATGAAGTGCTAGCAGCATCCTCTTTTTTTGATGCGAAAATTGAATTGTTATTTTTTGAGTTTTCAGATGTTTGGCTAGAAATAATTGGTTCAATAGGCGGCAAGCTAGAATTGCCTGAACCTCCATTTTTGCGCATAGGGCTAACAGGCATGGGTGGTTCAGGCGTTTTGGTTTCAGTTTGCAGTGGTTTGGTTTCTTTACTATTTTGTGCGGTAAGTTTGTTCTCTCCAATTGGCTCAACATGTATGTCTGTTTCAACTTTGGTAGGCGGTTGTTTATTTGTTTTAACATTTGCTTGGGCAGTTGGGCCAATAGAAGTTTTAGCGCTAGGTTCAAAACGCTCCTCTATTTTTTGCCCAACATTGGAAGAAGGTAAGTTAGGTGAAGTTTTGTAGTAATTGTATCCAATTAGCGTAACTGCTAAAGTAAGGATGCTGGCATACCAAATCCATCCAAAACGGCGTTTGTTTTCGGGTAATTGACTCGCAACTTTATCCCAAGTTTCTTGAGTAGGTTCAACGGTATAGTTTGCAAGTTTTTCTTGTAGTTTAGGTTCAAAGGTATCGGTACCCATATTTTGGGCAATCTTATCCCAAAGGGCATCTGAAGGTTTGAACTCCATCCCGTCTAAGTTTTCTCTCAACTTCTGCTCAAAACTATTTTGCTTCTTCAAAGGGTTCATTCATTATTTGATAATGCTTAGCCAATAAGGCTTGCATATTTTGTTTGGCTCTAGAATATTGCGATTTAGAGGTGCCTACTGCGATATTTAACTTTTCTGCAATTTCTTTATGGGTGTAACCTTCAATGGCATACAAGTTAAAAATGGCGCGGTAACCTTCTGGTAAATGTTGAATTAAAGCTACAATTTCTTTGGCACTAATTTTTTCAATTAATTCGTCGTTAAAGGGTGCATCATAGTTTTCTTGGTCTAAGTCTTCTTGGAACTTGCGACTACGATGTTTGTAATGATTGATGGCATTGTACACCATAATTCTCCTTACCCAACCTTCAAAGCTACCTTCGTTTTTAAATTTTGAAATGCCTTGAAATACTTTCAAAAATCCCTCTTGTAGCATGTCTTCTGCTTCTGCTCTATCTTTGGCATAGCGCATACAAACCCCTAGCATTTTTCCTGCAAAGCCTTCATATAGTGCTTTTTGTGAAGCTCTATCGCCTTCAATGCAGCCTTTAATGATATCAGGTTCGTTTTTCAACATTTTTGTTTCGCTATTGAGTAGTCAGTTTTTACCTCTTTTAGGGTTGTATCTCTGCCACTAATATACAGGTTTTTTAAACTGCTTGTCAATTTTTCGCCCCTTTTCTGTAAAACTGTCAGCATTCTTTGCTTGGCATAGCTTTGGCAACGGCATGAGTACATTTTAAAACACAATTTAAACTATATTATATGTCAGTAAATTTAAAACCCATTGCAGGCACTCAAAACCGAGTAGTGGTTGAGCCTGCACCAGCAGAAGAAAAAACAGCTTCAGGTATTATTATTCCTGATACTGCGAAAGAGAAGCCGCAAAGAGGAACCGTAATTTCTGTAAGTGAAGTAGACGAAAAAGGCAACAAGCCTGCGGTTAAGGCTGGCGATACTGTGCTTTATGGTAAATATGCTGGTACTGAAATAAGCGTAGAAGGAAAAGATTTATTAATTATGCGCGAGAGTGACATTTTTGCCACCATTTAATTCATTGAATTAACAACAAATTATTAATTATTATGACAAAGAAAATTTCATACAGTGTAGATGCACGCGATGGTTTAAAACGCGGTGTTGATGCTTTGGCCAATGCGGTTAAAGTTACTTTAGGTCCAAAAGGACGTAATGTAGTTATCGACAAAAAATTTGGTTCACCTTCTGTTACTAAAGATGGTGTTTCTGTGGCTAAGGAAATTGAATTAAGAGACCCAATTGAAAATATGGGTGCGCAAATGGTAAAAGAGGTAGCTTCTAAAACTGCTGATTTAGCAGGTGATGGAACTACAACCGCTACTGTTTTAGCGCAAGCCATTGTAAATGCAGGTTTAAAGAACGTTGCCGCTGGTGCAAATCCAATGGATTTAAAGCGTGGTATCGATAAAGCGGTTGAGTCGGTTATTGAAAACCTAAAAACCCAATCACAACAAGTAGGTGATGATAACAAAAAAATTCAGCAAGTAGCTACAATTTCTGCTAATAACGACGAAGTTATTGGAAAGTTAATTGCAGATGCAATGGCAAAAGTTGGTAAAGAAGGTGTAATTACGGTAGAAGAAGCAAAAGGTACAGAAACTGAAGTAAAAACAGTAGAAGGTATGCAATTTGATAGAGGTTACCTTTCTCCATACTTTGTTACCAATGCAGATAAAATGGAAGTGGAAATGGATGCGCCTTATATCTTAATTTATGATAAGAAGGTTAGCAACATGAAAGAATTACTTCCAGTGTTAGAAAAAGTAGTTCAATCTGGTAAGCCATTGTTAATTATTGCCGAAGATGTAGAAGGTGAAGCTTTAGCAACTTTAGTAGTAAATAAAATTCGCGGTTCTCTAAAAATTGCTGCAGTTAAAGCTCCAGGTTTTGGAGATCGCAGAAAAGCTATGTTAGAAGATATTGCTATCTTAACTGGCGGAACTTTAATTAGTGAAGAGCGTGGTTATAAATTAGAAAATGTTGATCTTACCTATTTGGGTAGAGCAGAGAAAGTTTCTATTGATAAAGACAATACAACCATTATCAATGGCGCTGGAACTAAGGAAGAAATTACTGCACGCGTAAATCAGATTAAAGCACAAATAGAATCTACAACTTCAGATTATGATCGTGAGAAGTTGCAAGAGCGTTTGGCTAAATTGGCGGGTGGTGTTGCGGTATTGTACATTGGTGCAGCTACCGAAGTTGAAATGAAAGAAAAGAAAGACCGTGTTGACGATGCTTTGCATGCTACACGTGCTGCTGTTGAAGAAGGTATAGTTGCTGGTGGTGGTGTTGCTTATATTCGTTCTATTGAAGCTTTAGAGAAATTAAAAGGTTTAAATGAAGATGAAACAACAGGTATTGCCATCATCAAGCGTGCTTTAGAAGAACCATTGCGTCAGATTGTTGCCAATGCTGGTGGTGAAGGTTCTGTAGTAGTAAATAAAGTACGTGAAGGTAAAGCAGATTTTGGTTACAATGCACGTACAGAGCAATATGAAAACCTAATTGCGGCTGGTGTAATCGACCCAACTAAGGTGAGTCGTGTTGCCCTACAAAACGCTGCCTCTGTAGCTGCTATGATCTTAACTACTGAATGTATCCTTGCTGAAGAAAAAGAAAACAATCCAGCACCAATGCCAGGTGGAATGCCAGGTGGTATGGGAATGGACTACTAAATCAGGATTGAGTTTGGGTGTGAGTAGGGATATCCTATTCGCCAAAAAAAATCCCGGGGCTTTGGCTTCGGGATTTTTTTTGTAACATTCTGAGGTAGATTTCGTTTTAATTGTTTATTTTGGTGTTATGAAAAAATTAGGAGTAAGTTTAATTTTAGTCTTTTTAAGCTTAGCAAGTTTTGCGCAATACTTCCCGCTTGATAGAACGGTTTATGGAAGGTCCTACAAAGGTATAAAGCCAAGTAAGGCATTTAAGGTGCAAACAGAAATCGATTCTACTTTTAATAAAAAAGGCAAGTTTGTGGACCGAGAGTTAAAGCAATATAATTTTTATGGAAATATGTTGTATAGGGAGTGGGATAAGGGTAAAAAGAAAACCTATTATGAGATTTATAGAGATTCTATTTATAAATCTGCATATACTTTACATAAAGGCGATACTGGAGGTTTTTGGTGTTATTCTTTTGTAGAAAATGGGAGTCCAATTTGTTACCAATATGGCTATAAGAAAGCTAAAAATATTCGTTTAACAGATTCAACTATTTATGATGCAAAGGGTAGGAGGCAGAAGGTGATGAGTTATGGCAGGAAAAATAAGTTAACAGGATATTCTACCTATTCTTACAATGATTCTGGCACCATTGCCGAGTATAGAAACTTTGACAAAAATGGTAAGTTAAAGAGTATTTATGCCTACTCCTGCAATTCAAAGGGAGAAGTTTTAAAAGATGTGAAACAAACAAACTATTGCAAAAGTGAAGGGGTGCACCAAGATGGAAGATTCTACGAAGTAATAGAAACTAGAAATGAGAAAGGGAAATTGAGAAGGCAAATTTATACCTATAGCAAAGACAGTTTGTTGTTGGAATATGAGTACACTTCTGTTGAAGGAAAACCAAAAGGTAAGAGTGTTTACAAATATACTTCGAATGGGTTTATAAGTACTTTTGCTAATTACAATGCCAAAGGTAAATTAAACTATTCTTACGAGTATGATGTAAATGAAAGAGGCTATAGAATTGCTTGGCGTCAATACAATAGGAAAGGTAAATTGTTATCGGTTGAAAGAAGCCATTATACTTGGTTCAATTAGTTTATGAAAAGGATTTTTATTGCAACAATCGCGGTGATTGGTATTGCTTATTTTTCCCTTCACCTTACTGGAAATAGGCATGTTCCTATAGCACTTTATAAGACTATCTTACATGGTAAATTGGGTCCAGACATAAACGAGTTAAATGATTTTGCCACACGTAGAATCATTAAAGGTGAAGGGCAAGCTTGGCCTCTTTCAACACAGTATAATTTACAAGTTGGTTCAAGCAGTGCCTTACAGAAATTAAAGGATTTAGAGACAACCGCTTTTCTAGTAATTAAAGACGATAGTTTATTGTATGAATGGTATGATTTGGGGTATGATAAAGAAACCCTAAGTAATAGCTTTTCTATGGCTAAAAGTTTTACAGCAGCACTCATTGGGTGTGCTTTAAAAGACGGTTTGATCCAAAGTTTGGATGAGCCAATTGGTAAGTATGTGGAAGCGTATGCTGTTGCTCCTTATGATAAGATAACGCTAAGGCACGCATTGATGATGAGCAGTGGATTAGACTTTAAAGAAAGTTATGGTAGTTTGTTTGCTTGGCCTGCCAAAGCATATTATGGAGATGATGTAAATGCTACTATTATTGGTCCAGAAAAAATTGCTGAGCCAGGTGCAGTTTATGCTTACAAGGGTGGGGATTCTCAACTCTTAGGTATGGTAATTAAAAAGGTTACGGGCATGTCTGTAGCAGAATATGCCGCCAAGCGTTTATGGACAAAGGTAGGTGCAGAATCGGATGCATTTTGGAGTTTAGATAAAGAAGGTGGAATGGAAAAAGTAAGTTGCTGTTATTATGCAACTGCTAGAGATTTTGCCAGATTTGGAAAATTGTATTTGCAGTATGGTAAATGGGATAATGAGCAAATTATTGATAGCAGCTTTATTGCTCAAAGCCTTTTGCCTGGAGCACCTAAGAAAGAAAATGGAGAGCCTAATTTGGAGTATGGTTATCAATGGTGGTTGTTAGCGCATGAGGGGCAAAAAGTTTTTTATGCGAGGGGGATTAAAGGTCAATATGTATTTGTAATTCCTCAGACTAAAACAATCGTTGTTAGGTTAGGCCATAAACGGGCAGAAAAAAAGGGAGACGAACTCCCTTCAGATATTTTTGATTGGCTTAACCTCGCCTTAGACCTCTAACCCAAAACCCAAAACCCAAAACCCAAAACCCAAAACTCAATCTCTCACATCAACTAAATATTCTACATTTTCTGGAGATGGTCCCGATATTTTGATGAGGCCTTTTTTATTCTTGCGGGTAACAATTACTAAGCCTTCTTTATTAGTTCCTATATAGTCATAAATTGGGTCGAGGAGGATTTCACCTTGTTCATTAATAAGTCCTAATAGCCCAGCATTTTCTACACGCGCGATACCTCTTTCAAATGGAAGGATATTATCGAATTCTGGTTTAATTACTTCTTCGCCTTGCATATCTATAAAGCCCATTTTGCCGCCACGGATTACCTTGGCACGGCCATTTTTAAAAGGATAAATGACATCATACCCTTTGAGCATTTTGCCTCCCACACGCTTCTGTGCAAATAACTCTGGAGAGTAAAAAAAGAGTATGGCAATAATTAATAATACGATTCTCATTGGTTGGCGAAAATAAAGCTTTTGTAGTAAAAACAAAGGTCGTGCCAATTTAATGTTATTTTTACTTGCGCTACACGTTCACATTTATTATTTTTAAAAAAAATTTAAATGAAATTGTTTAGAAAAAGCGCAGGATATGCCTTAGTTGTGAGAGGCTTGTTATTTATGTTGTTTGGATTCTTGGTATTATTTATGGAGTCGAAAACCATTTATGGACCTATGAATTTTTTAGGCATCATTTTGTTAGGTTCAGGCGGACTTTATTTTGTGGTTTCTATTTTGCTTAGGAAATCTAACAAAGCTTGGATTTTTGGATTGTTATGGGGTTTGATAGATTTGGTAACTGGCGGATATGTGATGTTAAATGTTTCGCGTGCCACAGATATTTTCACCGATATTATTGGGGTATTTGCGATTGTGATGGGTATTTCAATTTTTATCACTTCCTTTTTTATCAAGGCTTATAAAATATTTTTGTATATCAACGCCATTGTTTCAGGAGCTTTTGGTTTCATTATTCTAACCAATCCAACCATTGGTAGGTTCGATTTTATGATTGGCTTATATGGTCTTTTGTTAGGTATGTTTGTAGTGTATGGCGGTTATGCTTTAATAACTTGGGAGAAGAAGGAATTGGCAGCGGGGGTGGAGGAGGCTCCTAAATCTTGAAAACACGCTGGCGAAATTTATTTTATTTTTTTAGCTTGGTACCGGCAGTGGTATGCATAGCTGGAAACTATTTAGGTGGTTGGTATTCTGCATCCAATTTAATTTTTTCGTTATTTATTTTAGCCTTATTAGAATGGTTTGGGCCCTCAGTTAATTCTAATGATGCAGCAGAAAAGGATGCCGTAATACCTAAGCTTGTTTTACTACTGCATATTCCATTTCAGTTTTTCAGTATTTACTCGCTTATTACTGGTATAGGTTCAGGCAGAATAGAAGGGATTTGGATGTTGTTTGCGGCAATAAGTACAGGTATAAATTCTGGCTCTTCTGCTATTGTTGTATCGCATGAATTGATTCATAAAAAATCTCCATTTTGGCAGTTTTTGGGAAGGTGGTTATTGTTTACTGCGGGTAATTTGTATTTCTTCATCGATCATTTGCGGGTTCACCATAAGTGGGTAGGCACAGGAAAAGACCATGCTACCGCTAAAAAGGGAGAAAATATTTACGCTTTCTTTTTAAAGTCAACTTTGGGCCAGTTTA
>JBIKKC010000125.1:0-6957 GCA_044360615.1 Bacteroidia bacterium
TAAGAAAATTTCGTAAAATTTGGTCTTTACAAACCCTGAATTGTTCTTGTTCTGGCTTACGAAATAGCGCGCTTAGTTCGTGCTTGCTAAAATTAAAATCGGCTAAGGCCAATATTTTTAGAATGTCTTCATCCTTTAGGTTCAAGGCTATTTTTAATTTACGAAAAATGGTATTGTTATTTAAACTTTTTTCGGGCTTTGGTACTTCACCTTCCTTCTTGCCTCGTTTTTGAATAATTAATCCATTTAGAAATGCGGCTAAATCTATATCATAAATCGGCTTACATTCTGGGTCGTCTTCCTTTTTGAGCCAATTACTTATCTGCTCTCTGCTAGCAACCAAACCCCCATCTGCAAAAAGCGCTATCATTTGGGTGTCGTTAAAGCTAAAAGTAAAGCGCAAGCGGCGCAAAATGTCGTTGTTATTCATAGTTGTTTAGGCAAATATAAGTTTTGAATGTTAAAGTGCATATTTCATACATAACAGAAGTGCAGCAAGCATTTCCCGTTTTTAAAAATTGAGTTTTATAAAGATGGGCACCAGCAAGGTGAAGGCTCTATAGAGGTCATTATACACTTCCCTTTTTGGGAATACTCCACCTATGATTAACATTTTTGAAAGTTGTAGGGTGGGATTTTGGTTTACCCAAATCCTATATCAGACTTTATTAGGATCAAAGGTTCACATAATCAAATTAGATATTAATGACCTGAACCAAGGAGTATATTTACTGCAAATAAAAATGGGTAATCAGGTTTATGTAAGAAAATTGAACCTGTTTTAAGACCTTATTTTTTGAAGAAGCGTTGGTAAATTTCCCATAGTATCATTCCAACTAAAAGCGGAAAAACTAGGAACGATAATTTGTTGAACTCCCATGCTTCGGCAAATTCAAAATGGATAAGGTGCATTATACCTTGTGTCATCCCACAGCCATAGCAGTTTCAATTAAATAAATAGAGCCTCCAACACACTTTTCTCCATTAAGGTATTTTCCAGTAAAGCTCCCTTGTATAATGGTTTTACCTTGAACCGATTTAATTTGAAGGTTCGAAAGACAGGCTTTTTATTTTTATTCTTAAGTAACTGCATACCTCGATTCAATTGGCTATGCTGCTATGTAGTTCTGTTTTGCACTATTCTGTCTTTTATCATAGGTATGGTTGAAGAAATATCTAAAGAAATAATTTAGTCACCCCAATTAGAGGCAACCTTTTATTAATTAGCCGAATATTTGCAAGAAAATTGGACGGATAAGGAAGTTGACAATTTTCTAACTGCAACCGATAATGACATAAGTTATATCTCTGAAAACTCATTGATGTAATTACCTTTTATGGAGTAATTGTCCATGTTTCGCCTTCAAAGGTTTCAAACATTACAAGGCCAAATTTTGAATCAATATAATAAACTTTGATCTGGTTGTTATCAATACTATATAGTTTATCTTTAACATCAATCTTAAATACTTTATCGTATTCCTTTAATCCTATCTTTAAAGAATATAGCTTCTGGTATGGCTGAATCAAATCGTAGGGCTTATAACTTTTAGAACCTAAAAAATGTGCCAGTTTATTTATTGTATCGTTTAAATTAATTTCTAACCTATTCTGTGGGTTGAAATAACTTTTTTGGTATAACTCACACACCAAAAATTTATCTATTTCCCAATGACGATAAATTAAAATATTGAAGCTATAACCATAAAGAGAACTATTATAGGAAAGAAATCTTTCTTCCCCTAAAAGTGGTGAGCAATTTTCAAAACCAAATGAGGTATTTCGAAACCGAGGGTCTAAATCAAATGAAATTGATCTGCCATAAGAAGAATTAAAAAAAAATGTTGATTTTGGCTTTATCATTTCTAACCAATGACTAGCTGTATCGCTCAATGGCAAAATAGTATCAACTAGCGGTCCTTTACATTCCTCTTCTTTTTTGCATCCTAATAAAAACACAAGACAAATAACAATTAATCTCTTAACCATAGTTCATCGTTTGTTAAATAATACCCTACTAAACCGTCTTCAAACGAATAATAATAACCTTTAACTTCTATCTTAAGAGAATCTGCTTTGAGATTGATAAGTTCAATTATTTTTCTAAATTCTTTACCTCTTAATAAAATACTTTGGTGGTATTTTTGCGATGGGGATTGCATAAGGGTATCGGTATAAAACCTGGAAATATAATTCCATTCATATGAGTTATATTTACTATCCTTGAATTGTAAAAATTCTGTTTTTCCAGCTACTTTAAATGAATCAATAGGAATGCTTTCCCACTTAATATCTTGATACCTATAAAATTCAAATACGTTTCCATTGTTGATTGGCCCATATTTAAGAATCTCATACTGAGAATTAAAATAGTCTACATTAATAATTTGCCCAACACATCTTTCTACCTCACCTTTATTATATCTCCTCAATTCTAAATCTCTGTATGATTTATACCCTGAAACCAAATACCTAAGTGCAAAATCTTGCTCATTCTTGAAAGTAACTTCACTACTTCCCGATTGAGGATAGTTTAACCAATAATCGTTACTATCATTTAATAAGTAATTTCCATAATTTATGGTTTTTTTATCTTTAGAATATTGATAAAACATTTCACAATCACTTGCATTAGGACCTGAGCAAGCGACCATGCTAATTAAAATAAGACCTATTAGAAATAATTTCATGAAACATAATTTTAATCGAAGTTAAAATAATAATGCATCAAAATGATTTTCGAAAATATTTTTTGTTTTTATTCCAGTTTCATCTTGGGTTTAATATCTACGTATTCTAAGAATCTACATAATACTCGAATTTTTCAAGTTCTTATTTTCTAATTAATTCGTAAATGTCTTTTTTGTTTACAATAAGTTTTACAAAACCACTTTCTGTGTTAAAATAATACTGGATACACCCATTACAAAATGGATAATTTAACGCAAATACATTATTGTAACTTTCACCTAAAACAACAAAATTATTAATATAATTATTGCCATTAAGGATTGAATCTGTGGTATAATCAGCAACATTAGAATTATTGTCAATTATTCCAAAACATGAACTAGAGTCAATGTCTTGAGATAATCTACATGCATCATTTATATCCATATTATTATGACTAAGTCTTCTCCAAGTTCCAACAAAAACGTTAAAAATGGTTGGATTTTTTAAACCTACTAATTGGATTTTATATTCTTTAGTGGAAACAAAATTGTAATGACAGCCTTCAGTTTGTTGACTTATATAAGTTTCAGTAATAGAACTAGTAATATCTGTTACAAGAAAGCTTAAAGTGTCTTTTTTATTTTTTAGATAGTTGATAGTATCATTTTTATTAAACACATCTAAAATCGATAAATCTTCTATTGTAGGTTCGAGCGTATTGCACGATTTTGCGTCAGGGCATTCTGGTTTACACGATAACACAAGTATTGAAATTAAAAAAAATAAGGTTATTGATTTTATCATTTTCAAAATATTTGTTTTGATGAAAATTGCTTTTCAGAAGAAATTAAATTGTGTGGATTTAGTTGATCATGCAAAATAAAACTAAAATGTTTTAAACCTATAAAAGAGAAAACCCCTTAAACGATTGATAATCAATCATTTAGGGGTTCTTACCTGTGGTGTGGGAGGGAATCGAACCCCCGACACGAAGATTTTCAGTCTTCTGCTCTACCGACTGAGCTACCGCACCTTTTCTTCTTTTTTACTGGAAGAGGAGTGCAAAAGTATAGTTTTTAGTGCTTTTTCCAACATTTTTTATCCTTTTTGAGGATTTGCCAACATACTTTGTGCTGAAGTCCCTGAAAATCAATATTTGGAACGATATTTCCCAATTACAATTTTTAGATTAAATGCGTTAAAAATATAAATTAAATATTATTTGAAATACCTTGGGCTCTTTTACCTCTGAAACCCATCCTTCATTTTTTTGGACTATGTTACTTTGGTAACTAAATTTATGTATTTTAATAACTTACCTTTGACCATGCAATTACCTAAGCCTATAAAATTTATACTTGTATGTTTACTTTGTGTAGGTTTGGCTTATTTAATTACTAAATTAATTCAATTCTTTAATTAAACACTTAATAAAATTGTTATGAAACAGAATGTAGGATCAACAGACAAAATCATTCGCATTGTAGCTGCGGTAGTATTTGCAGCACTTTATTTTACAGGCACTGTAACTGGAACAGTAGGAATGGTATTACTCGTTTTAGGGGGTATCTTTTTGGCAACATCTTTAATTAGTTTTTGCCCTATTTATTCTATTTTAGGCATGAGCACTTGCCCAGTTCCTAAGAAGTAAATCTAAAAAGCTTCTCAAAGTCTTAAAACGGCTATCATCTTTATGGGGTGGTAGTCGTTTTATTTTTAGTACACTAGGGTAAAACATTAAGAAGCTATTAAGAGATGAGTGCTTAAATTCGTTTATCAATTAATATTATGAGGAACCTTTTCCTATCAGTTGTTTTACTTTTTGGTTTGAACACTACACTATTAAGTAGTCCAAATTATTCCATTTCAAAAGGGTTTATGGAGAATAAGGGCCAATTTTATACCCAAAAAGGGGCAAAAAATAATAACATAAAGTACTTGTTAAATACGGGTAATCTTAGGGTTCAACTAAATAGTAATGGTATAAGTTATGAATTATTAGAGAAGGAGAAGCTGCGTAGAATTGACTTAGAATTTGTAAATGCAAACCCTAATATTGTTATTAAGCCTTACGAAAAAGTGGAAGCCAGAATTAATTTTATGGATAAGAATAATCCATTAAAATCAGTTGTTCCAAATGCGTATCAAAGAATAGTTTATGAAAATGTTTTTGATGGGATTGATTTAGAATTTTTAGCAGGAGAAGAAGGTATTCCTTTTAAGTATAATTTTATTGTGCATCCTGGGGCAAATCCTGCCAATATTCAATTGGTTGCCAAAGGAGCCAATTCTTGTAAAACCAATAGCAAGGGTGAGTTAATTCTAATAGCTGGCAAAGAAGCCATTAAAGAGAGAATACCTGAGAGTTATTTAGTTAGTTCTGGAAGCCTAGAAAAAAAAGAAGTAAAGGCCAAGTATGTTGTTAGGAAGAATAGAATTGGTTTTGAAGTGGAAGCCTATGACCGTAACAAAACCTTAGTAATTGATCCTTTGGTTTGGTGCACGTATTATGGAGGCAGCGTTGCAGAGCAACTCTTTGATATGACAGCTGACCAAGATAGTAACATTTATATAATGGGTTCTACTTCTTCCCCAAACCTTGCCACCACAGGTGCTCATCAGATTTCATTAGCTGGAAGTCAGGATGTTTTTATGGCCAAATTTAATAAGAATGGGACATTGGTTTGGGCAACTTATTATGGAGGTACAGGAGCAGATTTTTGTAGCGGTTTCAAGCTAAATGCCTCTGGAGAATTGATATTACATGGGCATTCAAATTCAAGTACAGGAATAACGAGCGCAGGAAGCTATCAACCTAATTTGGTTCAGGTAAATTCCTATGATGCTTTTATTAGCGCTTTTGATACAAGTGGTATTTTTAAATGGGGTACTTATTTTGGTGGTTCAGGTTCCGACCAAGCCTCTGGAATGACCATAGACCCATTAAATGGCCAGATTACTATTGTTGGACAAACCATTTCAACAGATTTTCCTTTGGCCTCCCTTGGATTTCAGCCTACAAATGCTGGATCTACGGATTATTATTTAGCCAGGTTCACCCCTAATGGTTTACCCATTTGGACTACTTATTATGGTGGCCCAGCCGGAGATCAATATGCTAAAATTACAACAGATGCCAGCGGTAATATCTACATGGCCGGATATACGCCTTCACAAACTGGTTTGGCCTCTGCCAATGCTTATAAATCTACTCAGGCACCTGGCTCTATGGATGGTATTTTTGCTATTTTTGATAGCACTGGAAATAGACGTTATGCTACATTTTTTGGATCTGTGTTATTTGATCAGTTTTATGACATTACTACTAATGGAGCCGGTAAATTATTTATAGTTGGCGAAACCTTTTCTATAGATAGTATTGCTACCCCTGGCGCTTATCAAACGGTGCACCAATCACCCAATCAACGCGATGCAATGCTTTTGTCTTTTGATACTTCCGGAGCATTGTTATGGTCAACCTATTTTGGTGGAGAAAATCAGGATGTTTGCAGAGTAATTAGATACATTAATGATGGTCACCTCATTTTTGGAGGATATACCTATAGCAAAACTAAAATTAGTACATTGGATGCCATAAAGCCTGATATGGCAGATGCAATTGATGGTTGTTACGGTATTATGGGGCTTGATGGTACCATGAAGTATTCAAGTTATTTTGGTGGAAACAAATTTGATTTATTATCGGGTGTTTATGCTTGGTCTAGATACAAGATTTTACTTTCAGGTGTAACAACTTCAGATTCTTTGGTGAGCACTCCGGGCGCCTATGTTGAGAATAAACCAGGCTTGGGATATGATTTTTTTCTTGCCCGAATTCATATAGATTTACCAGTTGCTGGACCTTGTGATTTTAACGCCGGTTTTACTGTGAACCAAACTATACAATGTAATAAAGGCAATTCATTTGTTTTTGAGGATACTACTACTACTGCCAATGGGTTTAATCGCTCTTGGGATTTTGACAATGGTATTTATGGTTCGAACCAAACAGAAAACATAAGTTTTGTTTTTGGCCCTAAAAATTATTTTGATGTAAAGCTTACTTTAAGTAATGGTGTATGCTCAAGTGAAGCAGTAAATAGAGTGTATATTATTTCAAATCCTGATGTAAAAACAATAACAGGAAAAACCGATGTAAGGCGATTAGAGTTGGCTACCTATAGTGTTCCTTTTACCAATGGCTCTACTTACCAATGGATTTATAATAATGGCATTGGTGCAAGCAGAAGTAATTCCATAAATATAAGATGGACAAGCAAAGGC
>JBIKKC010000126.1:0-6918 GCA_044360615.1 Bacteroidia bacterium
TATAGTTGAAGGATCATCCGTTCTAAAACCTTCAAAGGTAAAACTTGCATTCTTAGAATAAGATTTTGCCTCTTTCCATGAAATTGCACCTAAGTCTAACACGCTTGCAGAAAAGCTTAATTTATTAGTCACCCTATAATTCATACCTAGGTCTACCGAGAAACCTCTTCCAACTGGCCTAGTAAAATATTCTTGCGCTGAAGCAACTGGGTCAAGGTTTTTGTTGTTTATAATACCGTCTATCCTATCATAACCAGCACCTCTCAATTCATAGTCTGTACTAACCTCTAGTTTGTAAGTGTTATTTAAGCCACTGTCAGTTTTAAAGGTTGTCAAATTCTTAAGTAATTCTGCATTGTAAATACCCGCAAGATATTTTGCTTTAAAGCCAACCGTTAACTTATCATTAATATCTCTTGCGTAACCCAAATAAGCGGCAGAATAGGTAGTTAAGTTCACTTGTACATCACTAATTTTTACATCTTTTCCAAACATCTCTTCACTTGTGTTTCCAAAATACAACATAGAGAGAAGATCTTTTGGCAATCCTATGTTATGTTCTAACACATTTTGAATCCCAAAAGAGAAATAGTTGCGTTTTATCCTAAATCCTATAAATAAAGGATTAATTTCATTTCTTAACTGAATATCCTTTAAGTGATAGGCATCATTTCCTAGAATTTTATTTAAGGATTGATCAGCTGTTTCATCACTTCTAAAAATATCATAAGGAGTTATTCCTGGTAAATATAAGTGGTTGTATTGGTCTAAGATACCGATGGTAAAAGCCTGTCGAGAATTTAAGGCAGGATTTAAAAAATTGGTTTGACCAACAGTCCTAAAATTGTAAAAGGTTAAACTAGTTTGTGCAAACAAAGTACCAGTTATCAATAGAAAGGATATTAATAAAATTCTTTTCATGTTTTTCATCTTTAATATCTCCTACTTTTTTAAGGGCTTTACTTTTAATTTTATCTTCACAGACAGGGCGATTTTAGAAATGTAATCGGAGTAGATTTTAACAGGTGTTGAACCGTTATCGAAAGTTTTAATGGTAATTCTTACCACCATTTTTGTTAAATTTTTATTTTTAATACTCTCCAATTTTTCCGGAGTAATTCTAATGGTGCTGTATGAAAGCGTGCTTTGTTTGGTTCTTCCATTTGCATCTGGAATGGCAGATTTCATAAGTGAGCCAACAACAATTGTATCTAAGATCACAGTGTCTTTATTTGCAAAAAATAAATCTAGGTCAGCATCAAAAGGAATACCGTTATCGATTTTTAAAACTAAATCCAAGTATTCCATATCCCCTGGTTTTACAGGTAACACAGTTTCTCCTAAAGTGCCATCAGGCTTTATTTCAAATAAGGCGTTGTCTGCAGTTTGGTCAATTGTAAAATTACTTGTTTTTAAGCTCATAGGCATTTCAAATTCGTAACCTACTGCAATGCCTGCTCCTTTCACTATAAAATCATTATATCCATTAAATCCACCTGCATTTAAGGTAGCATTTCCTCCAAAAACAACTTTATTTGGTGGTAAATCGAGTAATTCTTTTATCTTGGAATTGGTTTTGTCAAAAGTCTTTGTTTCGCTAATAACCTGACCTTTTTGTGAAGTGGTAGGATACCCTATAATAAAAGGCTGGGCATTGAGACTTTGCTTTTTTCCAGATTTTGAGCTTCCTTCTACATCTAGTGTAACCTTTACTGGAACACCAATAGAGTTGCTTGTAAAAATTTTAATTTTAGGATCATCTAATGGAATTCCATTGCTAAATTGTTCTGGTAAATCTAGGGTTTGTTCGCTCTGATCAATATTAATAACTCGGCTACCTAAATACCCATTTATCTCCTTAAATTTTAATGTTCCAAAAGTGAAATTTGCATTTACAAAATTAGATGAGTCAAAGGGCTTAATTGTATTTGAAGATACTAAGCTAGGTTCAACCTTGACCTTTATTTTATTGTAAGGCTTTGCAACATCTAAAGCTAAATTGAATATTACATCTGCTAAATTGATGTTACCCGTTTTTGTTTGGTTATTTACCGAAATTAAAATTGGAGCAAGGGGTGCATTGTTTTTTGTTGCCCCCTCTAGAGTGATTTTAATGTTTAGTTGTTCTTTAATATTAGAAGCAACTGAGTAACTAATTAAGCCACTTTCAAATGCCACATTTCTAATTCTTATGGTGGAATCATCTGCCTTAATATCTACATTTAAATCTTGGGCATTAATGGTCTGACTTGGAAATATGGCGCTTCCTCCAGATGCCTTCATTTCTTTAGTTTGTACCTGGAAATTAATGCCATCGTTTAAGTCAACTAAAACTGGACTAGAACTAGCAAAGGTTTTAAATACCGGAAGAGAGTAACCTAAATTATTACCCAGCGTAACGCCAGCCATATTAATAGAATCTTTTTTAGTAATTCCAGGTGGAACATTGGTGAAAATGATTTGCCCAACCAAAGTTTGAAAGGGTACTGTATTAAATAAATTTAAGGTAATTTGATCAACAGTAACTTTTAAATTATTCTTAAAACCAACTACCAAATAACCACTAGCTAATTCTACTGAAGAAAATTGGGCAGATCCAAGTTCGAGCGGACTTACACTGTTGTTTTGGTCTGTAATAGAAGGGAAGATAGAAACTGTGCCGGCCACCAACTCAAGTGCACTTTTAGTAGAAGGAGAAAAACTCTCTGATAATTGACTCAATGTCTTGCTTTCATTCACGGTTATATTGTCAATATTAATTAGGCCAAGTTTACTATTCACTGTAACGGGTTCAATTGGGGGAAGATTGATGAAACTATCTACAGGGAAGCTAGCTATTGAATCTTCTCTGATGATGAATCTAATGAAACCATCTGGGTCATAAAATATATTGGTATCTTGTTTTATCAACTGATCCATTTTCATTTCTATCATAGCCAAGGGAATCCCCAATTCTGAAGAAATTGTTAAATCATTGAATTTGTCAAAATTTAAATCTTTTTTACAACCATAAATGAGTGTAATAGATATTATAAATGTGTAAAGTATTTTTTTCATACGTGTTTAATTAAAATTTTAAATAGAACAGAGAGAATAAAGTTCTATTGAACTTGTATTTTGTTCTGGAAAATATCATTTCCCGAAACAACTTTCAGAAAGTATGAACCTGAATCAAGTTGCTTTAGAGCTAATTCACTGGTAAATTTTGAATCAACTAGCAGTTTAGTTTCAACTACTAATTTACCTGTTATATCATAAACATAGACGCGTGCATCAGGTGCAAGTGGCTTTTCAAAATTAAGGTAAATAGTTCCATCAATTACCGGGTTGGGATATACTTTAATAGATCCTGTTCCTTTGATTTTAAAAAGTCCTGTTAAGGGTAAAGTTTTGGCATTGCCAACTGCAAATGAATCTAATAAGTATAAAGCTCCTTGAACGGATTCATTATATTCATAGATGGCAATATGGTAATTGGTATTGGGTTCAAGGCCTGTAACTAAAGTAGAATTGCCATTATCTGCATATACTACATAGTTTCCAGGTGCAATGGAATCACCTAGTCCAAATTGGGCATTAGGAGTGTATGTTTTACCCAAGTTTGGTTGCGCAGTAACTGCAGATTCTTTTTGCACAATCACGATTCTCTTCTCGCCATTTCCAGAGGTCCAAGAAAATGCTAGGCTATCCGAACCAACCTTTGTAAATGAGATATTTTTTGAGGCTTGGGTCGGAATATTTATATCGCTATTGGTTTTTTTATTCCCTGTTAAAAATCCTTGACTTTGGTAATTGATAGTGAAATTTGAGCCATTAGATTCTATTACTGCAAAATGGTAAGTTGTATTAGGTTCAAGGCCACTTAATGTAAATTGGTTACCAGTTCCAATATATACTACTCTTTCATTGTTAGAAAGGTAAGATGAATTGCCGTTGAAGGTATTGTCTGTTTGATAGGTTTCTCCATCCATTGGCAAAGTACTTACTGCTTGGTCTCTGCTCGCAACTACAATTCTGGATGTGCCATTTCCATTCGTCCAATTTAACTGAACGCTGTTTGCGGTGGTATTAGAGAAGGTTAAATTTGAGCTAGAGTTATTAGGCTCTGATGCAAATGCCAAAGTACTTGCATTGTTGTTAGGGCCGGTTGATAAAACTCTTGTGAATTGGCCAACGCCATTAAATTCAAAAACTTTAAAATGGTAAATAGTGCCTGCCTTTAAACCAGTTACTAGCACAGAATCAGCAGTAGCATTATACAATACATAATTTGCAGCGCCTAAATCATCTCCAAATCCAAAGATATTATTTCCATTAAAAAAGGTACTATCCGATGGAATTTGATTTACAGCAGTAGCTTCTTTGGCTACTAAGTATCTTCCAGAGCCATTTCCGTTAGTCCATTTTACCATCATTTGGTTTATGCGTATATCGCTAAATTGTATATTAGTTGCAGCAACTGTTGGAGGGGAATAACTTATAATTGTCGAAGCATTTCCTCTGGCAGGATTAGATTGCAAATAATTTGTATTTGAACCAAAACCATTGTAGGCAAAAACTGCAAAATGATAACTTGTTCCAGTATTTAACCCGGTAATTTCAACTGTGGAATCAGTACCATTATAAACTGCAAAGTTTGATCCTAAGGCCATTCCATTTCCAAAAATTGGATTTGCAGTTATAACCATTCCATTGCTAGGGAAAGAATCCACGGCAGATCCTTGTTTACCTAAAACTAGGTACTTAGCACCATTTCCCTTATTGAATCTCAATTTCATGCTTGTTGGTGTAATTCCTGTGATTGTTACATTGCTTGCCTGAAGTGTAGGTGTTCCAATGTTTAATTGAATTACTGCAAAATTTTCTTTCCCATTTGCATTTTCAACAATAAACGATCCACTTACAAAAAGTTGTTGATCTATTTGTTTTATAGAATTAGCATGGCCACTTTCAAGTTTAATAGGAAAATTTAACTCTTGATTTGAACTTAAATTATAACAAGTAAAGCCTGAGGCAATATTGCTAGAAAAGTCACCACCTATAAAAACTAAACCATTATCTTCTTCAAGCGCCCTAACCGCTCCATTAACTTGAGGTTGCCAGCTTAAAACAGCAGCATTGCCTGTATCTAATGCTGCAACGAAGCTTCTACTGGTGCTGCCAATTTGGGTAAAAAGTCCACCAATAATAATTGCATTATTTGTGCTAGTTATAGCATAAATGGTAGAATCTGGATTGATACTCCAAGAACGCAAGGCTCCAGCATTTTGCAAATTAAAAGAGGCAATTCGGTTGCGCGCCGTTGAACCAATCTGAGAGAAATCGCCTATTACATACAAATTAGATTGGTTTAAGTAAAGTTTCTTAGCTGGCCCATTTGCATTTGGATTCCAAACCAAGAGGGCTCCAGAAGTGGCATTAACTAAAGCTAATGAATTTCGTGCATCGGCCCCTAGCGCTGTAAATTCTCCAGCAAGGTAAATGGTATTTCCAATAACAATAGCATCATTTACTTTTCCATCACTTAAGGCATCCCAAGAAGTTGGCACTAGAGCAGTATCAACAATGGCTACTCCAACTCTTATAGAACTGCCAATGGAAGTAAAATCGCCTGCGATTAAAATTTCATTGCCTACTAATTCTAGGTCGAAAATTGGCCCATCAATTTCTAAATTATTATCTAATGCCTCACCTGTTTGATTATCAATAACA
Source organism: Bacteroidia bacterium (assembly GCA_044360615.1). Taxonomy (GTDB): domain Bacteria; phylum Bacteroidota; class Bacteroidia; order UKL13-3; family UKL13-3; genus B1. Next base: position 5,713 of record JBIKKC010000126.1, read on the forward strand.
GCAAAATTATTAAGATTTTTTCCTCCGAAACTACTAAAGCTACCAGCTGCTAGGAGGGTATCACTATTTGCCAAGATTACATTTACTTCCCCATTAACATTTGGTATTGTGCCAATTAAAGAGCCATTAGAAATACTGATGCCAGCTAGAAAACTTTTGTTATCAAAACCTATAGAATTAAAATTACCACCTGCATATAGGGTATTACCTCTAATAGAAATGGCATTTACTGGCCCATCTATTCCAGGGTTAAAGCTAGTTACGGTGTTTGTTAAAACATTTACCGCGGCTAAGTTACTTCTAATGGCTGAACCTACTTGAAAAAATGTGCCACCCAAATAAAGTATGTTGGATGCAATACGCATTTCTTTAACAGAACCGGTTATATCCGCTCTCCAATTACGTAATTGACCTGTAGTAAGGTTAATAGATGCTAAATTTTTACGTGCAATGGCAGCAATTGTATCAAAAGATCCTGCTATAAAAAGCAAACTATCTACGGATACTATAGAACTTACCACACCATAAACTGGAACACTTAAAGGCAGTAAATTTCTAGCGCCATCATATGCCGCAATAGAACCGCGTTGTGCACCCGAAATTAAATTGAAACTTCCTCCAATATACAAAACCCCATTATTGCTATTTAATGCAAGTACTGGGCCATCTGGGTTGGGAGAAAAACTTGTTATAGTGTTGCCATTTAATTCAATACCAGCAACACCTAATCGGGTCTGGTTGTTAATACTACTAAAATTCCCTGCAGCAAATAGGCAATTGTTATTAATTGCTAAATGCTGTACAGTTCCGTTAAAAGAGAAATTGAAGGTATTATCGGGTACCATGGCAGACGAAAACTTCGCCAAAGAAAGGCGTGTTCCTCCATTTATGGAAAAGTCGCCCCCCATATAAATGTTTCCTTGATTGTCAGAAACCATAGCGTTTATTTGTCCGTCTATTATTAGACCTTTATTCACTACTTTAGTTTGGGATAGCTGGTAGCAGCCCAATACACCGCTGCTTGGCCCTACGTAGTTAAATTCACCACCGATAAAGGTTTTATTATTGAGTTTTACTGTGGCATTTACTTGGCCATTGGTTTCCCAATAATTTCCTAAAAGATTTTGTGCTTGAGTAATATAGTTTACCGAAAAAATAACAGCAAGAGTTAGTATGAGTTTTTTCATTGTTTTGAAAGATTATAAG
>JBIKKC010000127.1:0-6891 GCA_044360615.1 Bacteroidia bacterium
TTCTGGGCCAACAAACAATTGCGTATGGCTCACCCTATTGTGGCTAATAATTTCGATTAATTTCCTTTTGATTTTCTCCTGTCCAATTATATTTTTGAATCTCATGAGTTTAAGAATTTGTCATAATTATTTTACCACAATACAAATAAATTTTACCGCAATATGAATAAATAATAGAATCTATATTACCTTTGCAATATAGGTATAGTAGTAATTAATGGGTAAACAGATTTTTAAATTTACGCTTCATCGCCATTGTCCTGATTGCGGGTCTTGGGATTTGGAGCGTGTAAAGCGGCCATTTTGGGCCAATTTCTTTTTTTTCTTTGTTGATCTAAAAACCTATTGGTGTCGTAAATGCTTTAATATTATAACCTGTTACCATAAAACGGAAGATTGATATCTCCACTTATTAAATTCCCCAGCTTTCTCTACTAAATAGATTACCTATTGTTTATTCCTTAAATCCAATTCGTTTTCTTGGGGTCTCATCCTTCTGCATCATTTGTTTTATAAAGGCATAGATTTCGTAAATACTTTGATCATGAGAATCAATAACTTTTTCTAATGCCTGAAGCTTCAACAAAACATCTTTATGCGTAAGTAGTGTTTCCCTTAATTTTATAAATAGTTCAATAATGAGGATGCTCATTTTAATTGCTTTTTCGCTTTTTAGTATATTAGCTAGCATTAAAATGCCATGTTCTGAAAAAGCATAAGGCATTGTTCCTCCCAAATGTTGAATTGAAGGTATCGCATTTTGCGATACCATTAATTCCGCTTCTTTTAAATTAAGTTGAAACATAAAGTTATTTGGAAATCTGATTTTGTTCCTTTTAACTTGTTCTCTAAGCCTAGTTGCCTTAACACCATAAATTTCGGCTAAATCTCTGTCTAACATTACTTTTTGATTCCTAATCAAGTAAATCTTATTTAATAGAGTTTCTTCTGGTACAATTAATTTATTTGTAGGATTCATAGTTTTTAGATTTAGTTGTTTCAAGGTTTGTAATTATTCCATTCCCCAGCTTTCTCTATCTAAACTTCTATATTGAATGGCTTCGGCTAAGTGCTCGGTTTTAATATCTGGGCTACCGGCCAAATCACTAATGGTGCGCGCTACTTTTAATATTCTGTCGTAAGCCCTTGCAGAAAGTTTCAACTTATTCATGGCGTTTTTAAGCAATCCATTAGAGGCTTGGTTCAACACACAAAATTCTCTTGCCATGGTGGCGCTCATTTGGGCATTGCAAAAGATACCATCTAAGGCATCGTATCTAGCGCTTTGAACCTCTCTCGCTTTTACAACTCTTTCCCTAATTACTTCACTTTTTTCAGATTTACGGGCATCGGTTAATTGGTCAAAATCTACTGGGGTTACCTCTATGTGTATATCAATTCTATCTAATAAGGGGCCGCTAACTTTACTTAAATATTTTTGCACCACTGTGCTGCCACAAATACATTCTTTCTCTGGGTGGTTAAAGTAGCCGCAGGGACAAGGATTCATGCTGGCTACCAGCATAAAGCTAGCAGGATATTCCATACTAAATCTTGCTCTAGAAATGGTAATTTTCCTTTCTTCTAAGGGTTGGCGCATTACTTCTAATACCTGTCTTTTAAATTCTGGCAGCTCATCTAAGAAAAGTACGCCATTGTGTGCCAAAGATATTTCTCCAGGTTGTGGGTTATTACCTCCACCTACAAGGGCTACATCGCTTATGGTATGGTGCGGAGAGCGATAAGGTCTATTATAGAGTAAGGAGCTATTACGCGCCAGCTTCCCTGCTACCGAGTGTATTTTAGTGGTTTCTAAAGCTTCTTGTAAATTGAGAGGAGGTAAGATGCCTGGTAAGCGCTTGGCTAGCATGGTTTTTCCAGCACCTGGAGGTCCAATAAGAATAACATTATGTCCACCTGCCGCTGCAATTTCTAAAGCGCGTTTAATGTTTTCTTGGCCGCGTACATCGGAGAAATCGTCTAATAATTTATGTTGGTTGGCTTCAAATTCTTTGCGTGTATCAATTACAACTTGCGTTAAGGCATTTTCATCTCCCTTAAAGAATTCTACCACTTCCTTTAAGCTACTGGCACCATATACTTTGATATTGTTTACAATGGCAGCTTCTTGGGCATTTTCTATAGGCAAAATAAAGCCTTCAAAGTTTTCTTTGCGCGCTTGTATGGCAATAGGTAAGGCTCCTTTAATGGGTTTAAGGGTTCCATCAAGTGCTAATTCTCCCATTAAAATATAACGCTCTACTTTGGCACTTTCTACTTGCCCTGTTGCCGCAAGAAACCCCATAGTAAGTGGTAAGTCATAAGCACTGCCTTCTTTACGAATATCTGCTGGTGCCATATTTATTACCATCTTTTTTCTGGGCATTTGATAATCGTGATAGCGCAAGGCACTTTCCATGCGCTGGTAGCTTTCCTTTACTGCATTGTCTGGCAAGCCTACTAAAAAATAGCCTATTCCAGCATCCTCACTGGCATTTACTTCTATAGTTATGGTTACTGCATTTACGCCATAAACAGCGCTTCCGTAGGTTCTAATTAACATGGTGTTTAAGTTTAGGTGAAGGTTCTTATATTTGCCAAAACATGTGCTTTGCCAAATGCCTTCGCAAGTAAAAGTTTAGCAAAGGATTATTTTTGAAAAACCCATTTTTAAACACAGATAAATCAGGTAAACCGGATTTTTGACTACTAAATAATGAAAGATTTTTATAAGATTCTTAAATTCGCAATTCCCTACAAATCACTGGCTATTTTCAATGTAATTTTTAATGCCATATCTATTGTTACAGGTTTGTTTTCTGTTGCATTGGTGATTCCTTTTCTAAATGTATTATTTAATAGAAGCGAACAAGTTAGTGTTGAACCAACCCTAAATTTTGATACCAATTCTGTGATGGAATACTTTAAGTATTTGGTATCTGAATTAATTAGAACGCAAGGCTCCGAGGCAGCACTTTTATTTATTATTGGTGCAGTACTCACCAGCATTCTTTTGAAAAATGTTTTTAGGTATTTTGGACTCTACGTAATGGTTATTCTACGTAATTTTATAATTCGAGATTTGCGAGGTAGCATGTATAGCCGCATTCTTGTATTGCCGCTTTCCTATTTTTCATCTGAACGCAAGGGCGATTTAATTAGTCGTATGAGTAGTGATATTGCTGATGTGGAAGTGTCTATCATGAGTTCTTTAGAAGCCTTATTTAGAGAGCCTATGTCGGTTATTTTTTCTGTAATTGCCTTAGTTTGGATCAACCCTTATTTAACCGTTTTGGTTTTTGTAACCTTACCGGTAGCAGTTGGAATAATTGCACTTATTGGGAGAATTTTGAAACGGCAAGGTGCCAAGGGCCAATCTCAAATGGGTAGGCTAATTTCTCTTTTTGAAGAAACTTTGGGCGGTGTTAGAATTATAAAAGCTTTTAGTGCACAAGGTTTCTTTGATAAGAAGTTCTTAAAGGAGAATGAGAAATACACTAAAATTAGTATCAAAATAAACCATCTAAATGATGCTAACTCTCCAATTTCAGAAACCTTAAGTGTAAGTATTCTTGCAATTATTTTGTGGGTAGGAGGTAAAATGGCATTGGCCAATGATGGCAGCCTTTCTGCAGGTGAATTCATCGGATTTATTGCCATTTTCTCGCAGATTATTAGTCCGGCTAAACAATTTTCTGTAGCCTATAATCGCATGCAAAAGGGCTTAGCCTCTTTAGCCAGAATTGAAGAGGTGATAGCTAGCGAAGAAATAATTACAGAGGTTCCAAGCGCTTTACCTGTTGCAGGATTTAAGCATTCGATTGAATTTAAAAATGTTAGTTTTCATTACAACGGCGAGTACGTATTGCGCAATGTTAGTTTTACCATTGAAAAAGGAAAATCTGTTGCGCTTGTAGGCCCAAGTGGTAGCGGTAAATCTACTTTGGTTGATCTTATTCCACGTTTTTACGACCCTGTGGAAGGAGAGGTATTAATTGATGGTGTAAATATTAAGCAGTATAAAATCTTAGAACTTCGCCGCTTGATGGGTATTGTAACCCAAGAGAGTATTTTATTTAATGATACCATTGCTAATAATATAGCTTTTGGCATGAGCGCTGTTTCTATGGATAAGATTGAAGAGGCGGCTAAAGTTGCACATGCGCATGAGTTTGTTTTGGAAACAGAAAATGGTTATCAAACCAATATTGGCGATAGGGGTAATAAATTAAGCGGGGGGCAACGTCAGCGACTCAGTATCGCACGTGCTGTGCTTGCCAATCCAGACATAATGATATTAGATGAGGCTACTTCTGCCTTAGATACCACTAGCGAGCGTTTGGTTCAAGACGCCTTATCTGATGCTATGAAAGGAAGAACCACCGTTGTAATTGCGCACCGCTTAAGTACCATACAAAATGCCGATTTGATTGTGGTTTTAGACCGCGGTAAAGTGGTTCAAACTGGAAGCCATAAAGAGCTAATTGCGGTTGAGGGGATGTATCGCGACTTGCACCATTTGCAGAAACTAGCAGAAGCTTAGGCGATTAAAGTTTATTTAATTTCCTGACAACAATCATTTGGCAGCTATTTAGAAAAGGTCTAAATTGCGCCCCTTATGAACCTTTCACAGATTAAGTTTGGGCAGCAGGGAACTATTACACAAGTAAGTGGGGATTTGCTTGCATTAAAATTGTTTGAGATGGGCGTTTTGCCTGGAGAGCAGGTGGAATTAGAAAATATTGCTCCTTTTGGAGATCCAATTGCGGTGCGGGTTGGAGAGTATAAATTATGCCTGCGTTTGGAAGATGCGGCACATATAGAAATTGAAATAAATAAATGAAACGCCAACTCACTGTAGCCTTAGTTGGCAACCCCAATTGCGGTAAAACATCTTTGTTTAATGCCCTTACTGGTTTGAACCAAAAGGTGAGTAATTTCCCTGGAACAACGGTAGAAAAGAAAGTTGGTGAGGCTAAGTTAAATGAAAGCCTTGGCTTACAAATTATTGATTTGCCAGGTACTTATAGCCTTTACCCAAAATCTGCAGATGAATTAGTTACGTATGAATTACTAAGAAATAAATCGGAAACCAATTTCCCGGATGTAGTAGTTTTTATTGCCGATGCCTCTAACCTTAAGCGCAACCTATTGTTGTTTACACAAGTTTGCGATTTGGGTTGCCCAGCTATTCTGGCCTTAAACATGATGGATGTGGCAGAGCGCCGAGGCATTATTTATGATACTGGTATTCTTGAACAGCAACTGGGTGTGCCAGTTGTGCCCATTAATGCCAGAAAGAAATTGGGCATTGATACTTTAAAGCAAGTATTAGCAGATAAATTGCCCACAGAGCCCCAAACGTATTTTAGCATGGAAAAGGTTAATCCCGATTTGCTAAACATGTTGTGCAAGGTGGTGGATAAACGCAATCCTTATGCGGCTTTGCAGTATGCTATTAATGCCGCTGAATTGATAAGTGAGAAATCTGCGCGCCTCAAAGAAATATTTCAAACGTATAAATTTAATGCGCATCAGTTTCAGGAGGAAGAAGTATTTGCAAGATATCATATTATAGACCAAGCTGTAAAATTAGCAAGGGTGAAGTCGGAACTCAGCCTAAAAAAGTCTTTAACTAAGAAAGTGGATGCCATCTTAACACATCGATTTTTGGGAATACTGATATTCTTAATACTTATGTTTCTCATTTTTCAGGCGGTATTTAGTTGGAGTACCTACCCCATGGATTGGGTAGAAGCTGGGTTTAAGCAATTGAGCAACTACATTGAACAAGCGCTGCCTGCAGGCGTTTTAAATGATTTAATTGTACAAGGTATTATTGCAGGTCTTAGCGGAGTTATAGTGTTTCTGCCACAAATTATGGTCTTGTTTTTATTCATTGCCATCTTAGAAGATATTGGCTATATGGCAAGAGTTGGCTTCATTATGGATAGAATTATGCGGCCTTTTGGGATGAATGGAAAATCTATTGTGCCTTTAATAGGAGGTATGGCTTGTGCAGTGCCTAGTATTATGGCAAGTAGGAGCATAGAGAATAAGAAAGAGCGACTCATTACCATGTTGGTTATTCCGTTAATGAGCTGTTCTGCGCGCTTACCCGTTTATACCTTACTTATTTCCTTATTTATTCCAGATACCGCAGTATTTGGACCATTTAATATTCATGGCTTGGTGCTTATGCTGATGTATCTAATTGGCTTTTTGGCTGCTTTGGGAAGCGCTTGGATATTTAAGTTTTTTATAAAAAGCACCCAAATAAATTATTTTTTAATGGAATTACCAGGCTATAAAATGCCTGTAGCTTCTAACATTCTCATTACCCTTTACGAGAAATCTGCTGCTTTTGTTTTCGGTGCCGGTAAAATCATTATAGCGGTGAGTGTGGTATTGTGGGTATTGGCATCCACTGGCCCCCGCGATTCCATGCAAGCTGTGGGCAGTAAATATGATTCTTTGCTGCTAACCTATAATGTGGCAGAAAGAAATGAGGCGCTGATGAGTGGAATTGAGCTGCATAAAAACGCTGAATTACTAGAAGTGAGTTATGCCGGGCAGTTTGGGAAATTTATTGAGCCAGCTATAAGACCTTTAGGTTTTGATTGGAAAATAGGAATTGCCTTACTTACCTCATTGGCTGCACGGGAGGTTTTTGTAGGTACCATGAGCACTATTTATAGTGTTAGTGGCACAGACGACGATTTAGACTCAATTAGAGAGGCTATGTTAAAAGAGACCAATTCTACAACTGGAAAGCCTAGCTATACTTTACCCACCGTTTTTTCATTGCTCCTTTTTTATGCCTTTGCCTTACAATGCATGAGCACGGTGGCTATTGTGAAAAAGGAAACAGGTAAAACCAAATGGGCAGTA
>JBIKKC010000013.1:0-20615 GCA_044360615.1 Bacteroidia bacterium
TTAGGTAAAACTTTTCCCACTTTTTTTTGAAATAGTAGTAATTTGCAAGTGTTTATACATTTTTTTCAACAAAGGCATTCATGAGCGCATTAAGTTTTTTAACACAGGATTTAGCCATTGACTTAGGCACAGCTAATACCCTTATTATACATAAAGATCAAGTAGTAGTTGACGAACCATCTATAATAGCCGTAAACCGCAGAACGGGCAACGTAATTGCGGTTGGGAGTCAGGCACAGCAAATGCACGGTAAAGTGCATGAAGATATTAAAACCATAAGGCCACTAAAGGATGGTGTAATTGCAGATTTCCAGGCAGCAGAGCATATGATTAGAGGTATGATTAACATGATACCTCAAACCAATAGGTTGATAAAACCGCAGCAACGCATGGTTATTTGTATACCTTCTGGCATAACCGAGGTAGAAAAACGAGCAGTAAAAGATTCTGCTGAACGTGCAGGTGCAAAAGAAGTATATCTGATACACGAGCCCATGGCTGCCGCAATAGGTATAGGTATAGACGTATTTGAGCCAATGGGAAATATGATTATTGACATTGGCGGTGGAACTACCGAAATTGCCGTAATTGCTTTAGCGGGTATTGTATGCGACCAATCTATACGTGTAGCCGGAGATGAATTTACCGAAGATATCTTAGATTATATGCGCAGGCAGCACAACCTTTTGGTAGGTGAAAGAACAGCCGAACGTATTAAGATTGAAGTAGGTTCAGCCTTGCCAGAATTGGAAAACCCACCACCAGATTTTGCGGTGAATGGTAGGGATTTAATGACCGGTATTCCAAAGCAAATTAGTGTGAGCTATAGTGAAATAGCCTCTGCTTTAGATAAATCGATTTCTAAAATTGAAGAAGCTATTTTACGTGCATTAGAGTTAACTCCACCAGAGCTTTCTGCAGATATTTATTCAACAGGATTATATTTAACCGGAGGTGGTGCATTGTTGCGAGGCCTAGATAAGCGTATAGCCACCAAAACAAAACTACCTGTTCATGTTGCAGAAGATCCACTTAGGGCTGTAGTAAGAGGAACTGGCATGGCGCTAAAGAATCTTAAGAATCATAAGTTTTTGATGACTTGATAGCTTAAGAAGACATGAGAAACCTCATTTTCTTCCTTTATAAATACTATACTTTTCTACTGTTTTTTGCATTAGAAATGTTTTCCTTTATTGTGCTATATAGATACAATAATTACCAGAAGGCTAATTTTCTAAACTTTACAGGAGGCGTAGCGAGTCAGTTTTATGAAACTGTAAACAATACCACCAATTATTTTAGTTTAAGAGAAATAAACGACAGCTTGATGTCGGAAAATGCCAGATTAAGAGGGCAGATGTTAAATGCTTATTACAGCAATGGATTTGCACAAACCTCCATTAACGACACTTTGTACAAACAACAATATTCTTATATTTCTGCGAATGTGGTAAACAATTCTGTTACCCTTCGCAACAATTATATTACTATTGATAAAGGAGCTTTGCATGGCATAAAACCAGATATGGGAGTAATAAGTGGCAATGGTGTTGTGGGTATTGTTACCAGTGTATCTAGCCATTTTTCTACCATACGTTCTGCCTTAAACGGTAATACTAAAATTAGCTGCATGTTAAAAAAGAACAATGCCTTTGGTTCTTTAGAATGGAATGGCGACGACCCAACCTATTCTTCGCTTAAATACGTAAATAAACATGTGCCTGTAACTACTAACGATGAGATTATAACCAGTAATTATTCTACCTTATTTCCCCAAGGCATTTCGGTAGGTAAAGTTTATAGTCATGCTATTGAAGCCGATGAAAACTTTCATACCATAAAAGTTGAATTACATACTAATTTTTCTGAACTGAAAAGTGTTTATGTAATAAGGAATATTTTAAAAGAAGAACAACAAGAATTGGAGGCATCGAACAAAAGTGATAATTGAGTTACTAACATATTTACTGAGGTTTATTGGCATCCTCTTTTTACAAATACTTATTGTAAATAATATTGAGTTAAACACTTATATCAATCCGTTTATCTATGTAATTTTCATACTTGCGCTGCCCGTAAATATTAAACCATGGGTAGTACTAGTGATATCCTTTATTACTGGAATAATTATGGATAGTTTTAGCAGTACGCCAGGCTTACACATGGCAGCTACAGTGTTTATGGGTTATTTAAGAGGTTTCTATCTTCAGATTGCTGCTTCAAAAGAAGATTTAGAGGGAAATATAACACCAAGTATTTCTCAAAAAGGCCCTATATGGTTTTTAATTTATGCCTTTGTTTTGGTTTTGGCGCATCACGTCTTCTTATTCTTTTTAGAGATGTATAGTTTTAGAGAATTCTTTAGAACATTAATAAGAATCATCTTCAGTACTACCTTTAGTGTTGCTATAATTATGCTAGGTGAGTTGTTGTTTTACAAAAGTGTAAAACAGCGATAAACATGGAAAACAAACAAAAACAAATGGTATTGCTCTTGATATTTTTAAGCGTTGCGCTTATCTATATCATTCGCTTATTTTACCTTCAGATTATAGATACTTCTTATGTTTATTTTGCGCAAAACAACGTACTACAAGAGCAAACCATTTACCCCGCCAGAGGCCTAATTTATGATAGAAATGGAGAGTTGTTGGTTTACAACGATGCAGTTTATGATTTATCTGTAATACCAGAACAAGTAAAAAACTTAGACACCCTAGGCTTTTGTAAAGTTTTAAATATTAGCAAAGAGGAGTTTATTGCAACCTTTGCGCGCTTGAGGCGACAGAAAGGTTATAGCCCTTGGAGGCCCATTGTTTTTCAGCGGCAAATTACCATTCCAACTTATGCGGCTTTTCAAGAAAAGCTCTTCGACTTTCAAGGTTTTTTTGTGGAAGTGCGAACGGATAGGAAATACAAACACAGCAATGCCGCTCACGTAATGGGCTACATTGGGGAGGTTACAGAAACCCAAATAGATAAAAGTAGCGGGTATTACCGCATGGGAGATTTTGTTGGGCAGAGTGGCGTTGAGCGAATTTACGAAAACGAATTGGGCGGAAAAAAAGGAACGCGCTATGTTTTGGTTGATAGCAAAAGTAGAACGCAAGGCCGATATAAAAATGGAGAATTTGATACGGCTGCTATTGCAGGTAAAGACATTAATCTGAGTATAGACCAAGAGCTACAAAAACTTGGTGAAGAGTTAATGTTAAACAAGATTGGAAGTATTGTTGCTATAGAGCCTGGCACAGGAGAAATATTATCATTGGTAAGTTCGCCTACCTATGACCCTAATTTGTTAATTGGGCGCGACCGAGGAAACAACTACATGGCATTATTAAAGGACCCTTATAAACCCTTGTTTAATCGTCCGATATCTGCCCCCTACCCGCCAGGTTCCATTTTTAAGATTATTATGAGTTTAATGGGGCAGCAAGAAAAGGTATTAACTCCTGCTACGGGTTACTCTTGCAACCATGGTTATTTATTTGTGGGTTGCCATCCACACGGTTCTCCTTTGCAATTAAGAGGTGCCATTGCAGTAAGCTGTAACGCGTATTTTTGTCAGGTTTACCGCTCTGTTATTAATAACCCCCGTTACAAACACGTAGAAGATGCTTATACCCAATTCTACAACCATGCCTATAGCTTTGGTATGGGTCATGCCTTAGGAATAGATTTATATGGTGAGGGGCCGGGCGTATTAAAAAAGGCTACCTATTTTGACAAGTTATATGGGCGACACCGTTGGCAGGCGCTTACTACCATTTCTATGGGAATTGGCCAAGGAGAATTAGGTATTACCCCTTTGCAGATGGCAAATGCAACCGCAGCAGTAGCCAATAGAGGTTATTTTTACACGCCGCATATTGTACAGAAAATAGACAAGAAAAAGAATCCAAATCCAGCGTTTAACACAAAGCATTGGACTACCATTGATACCTCCTATTTCCCTGTGGTAATAGATGGCATGGAAGATGTGGTAGAAAGAGGAACAGCTTATGTGGCAAGAATACCTGGCATTGCCATTTGTGGTAAAACCGGAACAGCACAAAATCCGCATGGTAAAGACCATTCGGTATTTTTTGCATTTGCCCCAAAAGATAATCCTAAAATTGCCATTGCTGTTTTTGTTGAAAATGCAGGTTTTGGCGCCACTTGGGCTGCTCCAATTGCCAGTTTAATGATAGAACAATATTTAACTGGAAAACACGATACCCGCAAACATATATTGGAGCGCATGTTGAAAGCAGATTTAATTAAACGTAATGACAGTACAACAGCCAAAGCCCAGTAGTATAGATTGGATTACCTTACTTATCTACGCGCTCATGGTAGTGTTTGGATTGGTATGTGTGTATGCTTCTGTTTATAAAGATACGCATCCCAATATTTGGGATACAGATATGAATTATGGCAGGCAACTCATTTGGATAGGAATATCTGCATTTTTAGGCTTACTTATTTTGCTTATAGATGAAAAATTCTTTTATGCTTTTGCCTACTTTATTTACGGGGCTACTGTTTTGCTATTAATTGCAGTATTGGTTTTAGGTACCACTGTTAAAGGCTCTTCCTCTTGGATAGAAATAGGCAGCTTTAGAATGCAACCTGCAGAGTTTGCCAAGTTTGGAACAGCACTGGCATTGGCTAAATTATTGAGTGGCTACAATGTAAATTTTGAAAAAGACAAGAAAATTCAATTGCTAAGTGCGGGCATCATTTTGCTGCCAATGATTATTATTTTACTTCAAAATGAAACCGGTTCAACTTTGGTTTTCTCCTCTTTTATTTTCGTATTGTATAGAGAAGGCTTACCTGGGTGGATACTCTTTGCAGGTTTTATTTTGGTGGTAATGTCTGTTTTAGCCTTACTTATTCCACCACTTTATATTATAATTGGATTGGCCGTAATAGCAAGTATTTTTCTAGTCGTAGTAAGAAGAACTAGATTACTCATTTTAATTACTGTAGGCTTAGTTATTATTTCTGGACTTTTGGTAGGTAGTATCGATTATGTTTTTCAAAATGTATTGCAAGCACATCAGCGTTCGCGTATCAATGTATTGCTAGGCAAACAGGTAGATATAAAAGGCGCAGGTTATAATGTGCAGCAATCTAAAATTGCCATTGGTAGCGGCGGCATGTGGGGCAAAGGTCCGTTACAAGGAACCCAAAATAAATTTAGGTTTGTGCCAGAACAAAGTACAGACTTTATCTTTTGTACCATTGGCGAAGAATATGGGTTTGTAGGTTCTGTGGCCTATATTGGTTTATACATGTTGCTATTGTATCGGCTTTTGGTAATGGCAGAACGACAGCGGCAAAAGTTTAACCGTATTTATGGCTACAGCGTAGTGTGCATTCTGTTTTTCCACTTTGTAATTAATGTGGGCATGACCTTAGGATTAATGCCCGTGATAGGCATTCCGTTACCTTTTATTAGTTATGGCGGTTCTGCTTTATTAAGTTTTACTATTTTGCTTTTTATCTTTATAAGATTAGACGCAAATAGGGTTAACGAACTAAGAGGTTCATTCGATTAATTGGTTCAACAAGTTAATAAATGCTTTGCGAGAAATTTCTTTTGCACCCATAGATTTTAAATGAGCAGTACTTTGCTGGCAATCTATTAATTCTATGCCAGCGCTAAGGCAATGCAAGCACCAATAAATTAAGGCGGCTTTGCTGGCGTTGCTTACCACACTAAACATACTTTCGCCATAAAAAACCTTACCTAGTTGCACCCCATACAAGCCACCAACAAGGGCATTGTTTTGCCAAACCTCTACGCTACTGGCCAAACCAAGGTAATGCAGTTGCACATAAGCGTCTATCATTTCTGGGCTGATCCAAGTGCCCTCTTCTACTCTTAAAGCGCTACAAGCTTTAATTACACTTTCAAAATCTTGGTTAATAGAAAATGTAAACCCTCCTTTTTTGAGCACCTGTTTCATGCTCTTACTCACCTTAACTTCCTTTGGGAAAAGTACTAAGCGAGGATCGGGGCACCACCATAGAATGGGATCGTTTTCATTAAACCAAGGGAAGGCGCCAATTCGGTATGCATTTACCAGCATTTGAGGAGATAAATCGCCTCCAATGGCTAATAGTCCCTCTGCATCTGTAAGTTCGGGATCTGGAAAATGCGTATCGAAGAGGAAGTTCATGGCTAAACTAAATCTAAGGCTTTAGCCAAATCTCTATCTTTTTGGGTAATGGTATTACCTGCATCGTGGGTAGTTAGGTAAACAGTAACTTTATTGTACACGTTGCTCCATTCTGGATGATGGTTTAACTTCTCAATAACAAAAGCAGCTTTAAGCATCCAACTCAAAGCTTCTGTAAAATCTTTAAATACAAATTGCTTGTAAAGTTTTTGGTCTACTTCAACCCATGGTTCATTGTTCATAGTACAAATTTAGGCAAAAAATAAGCCGCAAGACGATTAAATCTTGCGGCTTAAAATTAGGTTCAATAGTAATTATTGAACAATAAAGCGCTGGGTAGCGGTTCCACCATTGGTGGTTTTGATATTAACTAAATACATACCAGCAGTAAAACCGCTAAGGTTTACTTGTTGGTTGTTAGTATTTAATGCATTAGCACTATAAACTTCTCTTCCCATGATGTCTAAAATTACTAGTTCGCTCATGGTATTGCTACCTTTTAAGCTAATGTTTATTTCGCTTTTTGCAGGGTTAGGATATAAGCTTAAAGAGTTGTTAAGATTTAATTCTTGAACACCAGTTGCTTTTTCTAAAGTTACTTTTAAAGCAAAGTTTGAATTGGCTAATCTTCCTAATTGTAACATTGGACGGATAGCAGCAACCTGCCATTCTAAATTGGCAACAACACCATCTGCGATACCAGCTGTTTTGCAAATAGTATAGAAATCTGATGCTTTAACAGAGAAACTGTTTGAAGGTAAACCAACTTGCTCTACTAAAGAGCTCGAGCTGTCTTTCATTTTTAATCCAAAGGCATAGGTTGCCATACCAGAAGTTGCTTCCCAAGTAATGTTAATTAGAGTGGTATCTTTTTCTTTAACAGTTACAGAAGCATTGTTTGCAGGGGTTAATAAATTAAAACCAGCAATTGCCATAGGACCTTCTAATCCAAATCTAACTGCAATTCTAGGAGCTAAGAATGAAGCAATGGTATCGCAATAAATTTTACCGCGAGAAGCACTCATGAAAGGATTGGTTATTAAAGATAATGAATCCACAACTCTTCCATTTACTGGTAAAGGTATACCACGGTAAACTTGTGAAGTTTTTGTTTGCGCAGCAGTTCTATCCCACCATTCCCATGGAGAACCTTCTATAGGGAAAGAAGTTTCGAAACCAAAATTGTTGCTAGTCGAATAAACAGGCTTCTTATTAACCGCATTGGCTCTTGTTGAATATGGATCAATGTAGAAATATTTATTAATAGCATTATTTAATCCCATTGCATCTGCTTTAGGAATTACATCTCCAGCGCCAGAAGCATTAGGAATAACGATAGCACCTGTAGTTGGAACTAAAACGTTTCCAGTAAAATAAGGAGCGAATCTATCGCCTTTAGCTTGCATAGAAACAATTGGTAAGCTAGTAGATTTCATCCAAGCCGTATCACCCATTGCACCACCAAAGTTAACAATCATGTGAGCTGCTGATGAAACAGTTTCTGCATGCGGCAAGTTAAAAGGAGGAATACCTCCAACACCTCTCCAATCTCCCATAGTATCCATACTTACCATTGGTGAAGCATCTCCACGTAAAAACTTAATATTAGATTCAATGTCTTCACGTCTGCTCACTGTACCTAAAGCAAGAGCGATATAACCGCCAGTTCCTTGACCACCAACTGTTATTTTAGACGCATCAATTTTGTACGTAGCAGCATTTGCTTTGAAGAAGCGAATACATGCATGCATATCTTGTACACCACGGTAAGTTGCTTTTAACAACTGTTCGCGAGCTTGCGCTTGGATAGTGGTAGCAGGATTCCAACCAGAACGGTAAGAAGCAATTGCCACTACATAACCGCGTCTGGCTAAATTTCTTGCCACTTCGTTAAGAGAAGAATCTGTTCTATCTCCAGTAGTTTGCTGATTAATGTAGGCTGGTAAATAAGAACCAGTATGCGCAAGAATAATTAATGGGCGGGCAGATGCTGTATCATTTGCTGGCTGATAAAGATCTACAAACTGACTTGCCATGAAAAGTGGGCCTGAAAGAGATGGCGGAACTTGAGAATTGCCTGCCAATAGGTTGATAGAATAATTTGAATCATACCATATTTGAGATGTTTTAGTTACATCTGGAAATATCGGCGAAAAATAACGAACCTGAGCCTTTGTGCTAAGTCCAATTAGCAATAAAGCGATTAAGGTAATTTTTGAAAGTAGGTGTTTTTTCATTGTTTATTTTATTGTTGATTGTTGTTGATGCTAAATAATGTCTTTTGTACGAAATAACCAAAGATTTGGCAAAATAAGCAAATTATTTTCCTAAATCTAATAAGATAGAGAAATAGGCTAATCTACCTACACGTGGACCGCCATAAACCTGGATAACCATATTATTAAGGATATTATTGGCGCCAAATTTTAGGGTAATCTTTTCTTGCGGGAAGAATTTATTCCATTGAATATCCATCATACCATAGGCTGGCACGTTTCCGGTAAACTGCGGCGAGCCTTCGAAAATAAACCCTGTTTGCCATTTCCAATTAATACCATAGCCCCAATTGGCAAAGGTTAAATTACCAATATGCATCTCAATATCTCTACCACTAATACCCACATTATATTTATGTTCTGGGGTATTAAAAGCAGGGATTAATGGATCTAAGGAACCTTGCCTGTCTAATTTATTCCAAGAATAATTACCGTTAAAGCCTAAACCTTTTCTGTAATAGTAATTTAGTCCAATAGTAAAACCTTGGGTGGTTACTAAATCTACTGCATTTGCACTTACCCTATACACTTTAACACTTTGGGTAAATGGTGAGCCAGGAGGCCAGTCTACATCTGCCCCTATTTTAAAGCCAATGAAGTTAGTATACCAACTGTAATAATAACTCATATCTACAAACCATTTATCGGCTAAGTTACCTCTGTAACCAAACTCTATGGTTTTTACGCGCTCTGGTTTTATAGGAGCCACATTAAAATAACTCATTTTATCGCGTCCATTGTTAAAGGCATCCAACAAACTGCTTATGGTTACTAAACTATCAAAACCATTGAGATTACCTAAAAGGGTTGCTCTCCCTACATTTAAATTGATATACTGATCTGTGAGGGTTGGGTTACGCACAGCACTAGAAGCAGAAACCCTAAAAACATGTTCTTTGTAGCTGTAAACTGCAGAAGCGGCGGGCGACCAAAGCCAATCAAAATTTTGGTTCTTATCTACCCTATTGGTTAAACTTCCTTTTAGTTTATTGTCGAAAAACTTTTTTTCAAGACCCAAATAAAAACCTACCTCATTGTTAAAAATCCTTTGGTTGGCAGCCGTATCTAAAAAGATAGTTCCCAAAGAATAGGGTGCATACCTTCTATAATTTCCCCCAACCTTTACATCTACTTCACTGTAGGCAAACATCTTTTCTGCCGCAATATGTTGCAAGGCAGACTCATCAAAAAATCTAGACCCACCTTCCCTATTGGTTCTAGAAGTAATGGCCGAGAAGGCAGAGTCAAATCTCTGTGTTCCTGGTTCAAAACGCCCTACCTCGTTGTTTACAAAATTGCCATTGGCATCTACTGAAGTGCGGGTTTCTTGGTGATACTTTATAAGTGAATCATTGTAATAAGTACTTAGGAAATAATTGGCATAATTTTCAAAAACCACGCCAGGAGGTGGGTTATTAAGCGGAGGTCTTATTTTTTCAATTCTATTAAAAACAGTTCCAAACCAATAGTTGCTGTAATCTAAAGCCCAAGCGGCATCGCTTTTAGCACTGTTTTGCAGCAATAAGGCAGTTGCATAGGCATCGTAACTATTTCCTGCATTCTCGGTAGTGGTGTAAGCTCTTACAAAAAAATCATTCTCTTTGCGCCACTCTAATTTATGCTGAAAAAAACCAATATCTTTTAAACTAAATCTGTTATCGCCTTGGTAAACTGTGGTACCACTTCCAAAATTGGTGGTCCACATAATTTCTTGATTGCGCTTTAGTTTATAATGTAAAGCGCCTCCAATCTTTAAATTTCTTGTGTTATAATCAACTAAATCTTTTTCTTTATATCCCGTTCTTAAAGCATACCCATATCCTAAGAAGGGAAGTCCGGTTTGCCTAAAACCCGCATAAGAATATTCGTCACCATAAATATTAACCGCATCGTAACCACCAGGGTTTCCTTGTGGTACGGGGCTTTGACTAGTAGCTTCATAGTTTTCGGCCTCCCAGTCTTGGGCCGTCATGGCAAACATGTTAAATTTATACGCAAATTTTTCTTCCCCTTTTTTATTTTTAAAAACTTCGGCATAGCGTACGGCAATTTCTGTAAGTCTTCTTTCTCCTAATTTTATCTGGGCACTAAAGCCGGGAAATAAAAAGGGGCTTTTGGTTTGCATATTTATTACCCCATTAAAAGCATTTGGCCCATAATAGGCGCTGCTTGCACCTACTATTAAATCTACCTTTTGAATATCTAATTCGGAAGCACCCAAAAAATTACCCAACGAAAAGTTTAATCCAGGTGCTTGGTTGTCTACTCCATCTATTAACTGCAAACTTCTTACGGGAGAGGTACTATTAAAACCACGTGTATTTATAATCTTGAACCCAATGGAAGCGCTCGTTAAGTCTACTCCTTTTAAATGTGCCAAACCCTCATAAAAATTTGCTGCCGGTGTTTCTTTTATGGCAATGGCATCCATTGTTTCTATGGTAAGTGGGGCCTGTTTTTGTTTGGCCGTAATGCGAGAGTCTTTAATTTTCACCTCGCTTAGTTCTTTGGTATTTTCCTTCAGCTTAATTAATAAGGGCTTTGAACCCGAAGTTACCACTAATTCTTGTTTGATATAACCAATATAGGAAACAATAATAGTAGCAGGAAAAGGCTGACTTAATTTTAATTGAAAGGAGCCCTCGTAATCTGTAGAGGTTCCAAAACTAGTGCCTTTTACGGCTACAGATGCTCCAATTAAGGGCTCGCCAGTAACAGCATCTCTTACAATACCATTAAATGAGGCATTGGCCTGAGCCAAAGCTGACTCTAGAAAAACACATAATGAAAGGACAAAAAGAAGCAGTAATCTTTTTTTCAAACTAACAGGCTTTAGATTTCAATTATAGGGATAATTGATAAAAGCATCAAATTCTTGCAAAAACTGCCAAATAAATTATTTTTCTGAGAGCGTGTAAGCAATACCAGCAGTAAACTCTCCTTGGAACAAAATAGGATTGAAATAGATATTAGGTTGGCAACCGCCAAAAGAACAGAAAATCCCAGCACCCCCCATTTCTAAAGGCATATTTGCAGCAGCTTGCACCCTAATAGCAATTTTTTCATTAATGGGTGCGTCTATTCCCAAACCAAAAGTAGTTGCAAAAAACCATTGCTCGCCATATATTTTTCCAGCGGAGCCTCCTCCAGTTGGTATCCCTTGAGATGCGCCTAAGGTTAACTGAGTATATGGTCTTACCTTGCCTTCTGTTAAATAGCGTTGAAAGCCTAATTTATAATAATTAATGGTTAAATTAGTGCGCATATCTTCTCTGTTGATAAGCTGCTCTGTAACCCTAGTTTTGGCTTCTGTCCATAGCAAACTAATTACAACTCTATCCAAATCAAACTCTAAACCAGCACCATAACACCATTCTCCTTTAACTCTTACATCTTTTGCTGATGAGTAAATCCTAGAGCCTGTTAAACCACCACCATATGCCAATAGGTTAATTTTTTGAGCTTGAAGATTAAATAGACACAAAGTGAAAGCCGTTAAGAATAATAATTTTTTCATGAAATAAATTTTTCTCAAAAGTATCAAAATTTAAATAATTGCAAAACCATAAATCTTAAGCGCATTTAAATTGGTTATTTCAGAAACTTTATGGAGGCCTACTTTTTTTAATTCTGCTAATTTCTTAGCTACCTCCACCACATACATGCTTTCGTTACGCTTCCCTCTGTGTGGCACTGGCGCTAAGTAGGGCGAATCTGTTTCGAGCACCAAGCTAGATAACTCAATATGTTCAATAGCCTTATCTAAGCCGCTATTTTTAAAAGTTAACACACCTCCTATTCCCAATAAAAACCCCAGGGCTACAATTTCTGAAGCTTGGGCTGCATTGCCACTAAAGCAATGGAAAATACCTCTTAATTTGGGGTGATGCATTTCTTTCAAAATAGCGATAACCTCATCGGTGCTGTTGCGCGAATGAATATTGATGGGCAGGTCTAATTGTATGGCCCACTGGATTTGTTTTTTAAAGGCCATGATTTGCTGCTCCTTAAAATCGAGGCTCCAATAAAAATCTAGGCCAATTTCTCCTACGGCAAAAAATTTCCTTTTCTTAAACCACTTTTGAATTTGAAATAAATGCGCTTCTACATGTTCGTCTACACTGCAAGGATGCAAGCCCATCATAGGAAAACAATTCTCTGGAAAAGCCCAACATAAATCGAGCATGGGTTGTATAGAATGTACATCTATATTAGGCAAAAACAGATGGGTAACACCATTATTTATAGCCCGCTCTATCACTTGCTTTCTATCCTCTTTAAACTCCTCGGCGTATAAATGCGTATGCGTATCAATAAAATTCATGTGGCAAATTTAGGCTTAATATTTCCTCTCTTTCCAAATCATTTTGGTTGGACTCAAATAAAACAAAATCATGGCTGTAGAAGACCAAAGGCTGTAAACTTCAAAGCTTAGCTGGGCAAATAAATCAGTAGGTTGTTTAAGTCTTCTTTGCATTATAAAAAGAAACAATTGCTGCAATACAATTTTAAACAGCCAAATTTTCAAAGCCAGCGCCAAATGCACCACACACAAGGCAAGCATACAAGGAAAAAACAAAGCTTGAAGGCCAAAAATAAGGCTCCAATACCAAGGCAAATCTCTTGCCCCAATCAACCATCTTTTGCGTTGGTGTAAAAAATTTCTGATGGTATTTTGTGCGGCAGAAATATTTACAGAATCTGGATGTGATTCATTTTTTGTGTTCAAACCTTGAGCTCTTATGGCTGCATATAACTGAAAATCTTCTGTAACAGAAAAGGGCATATTTTCGTAACCACCAGTAGCATAATAAGCAGTTTTTGTAAAGGCCATATTATTGCCTACTGCGGTAGTTGGAATGCCTATGGCATCAAAGGCTGCGATAAAACCTGTTCCCAAAAACCATTCTAAAGATTGCCAACGGTGAAACAAAGTTGTACCTTTTACAAACGTGGTACCGCTAACCATAGCCATTTTGTGTTGCGTTAAATGAGGTAATAATTGTTTGATCCAATTGCTATTCACTTGTATATCTGCATCGGTAACAAACACGTATTCGGCTTGAACCAAACGCATTAAATTAGCCAATACATTTCCCTTGGCTCTGGCTGTGCCCAGCTGCTCTTGAATAGGTATCAATTGCATATGAGGATACTTCGTAACATAATCTGTAACAATATTTCCTGTACTATCGCCTGAACCATCATTACCTATTAAAATTTGTAACTTAGTTTTAGGATAGTCTACCAATAACAAGGCCTCTAAGCAATGGCCAATAAGCGCCTCTTCATTGCGGGCAGGCACCAAAACAGCAACCCTTGGCAAATCTTCTTCTTTACTTATAAATGATTTAGTTGTTGCTGCATCGTCTTTTAAACTAAGATAAGCAGCCATTAATACCATTAACAAGCTCAAGAAGGCCCAAAGGATAAGTATTAAAATTACTTCTATCATGCTTGCAGTGCCTTCATTTCAAAACCTTGCTCTTGGTAATAAGCTAACAAGGGTGGCAATAATTGTTTAAGCTGTTCAAAAGCTTTCTCACTGTCGTGAAATACAATAATATCTCCCGCTGAGGCCAATTTCATGGCAGTTAAACTCTCGGAAATAGCAAGGTGTTTGTCGTAATCTCTGCTTAACAAACTCCACATTACAATTTTATACTGTTTGCTCAAGGCCCTCAATTGCGACCATTTAATTTGCCCATAAGGTGGTCTAAACAAGTTGCTTTGTATATAGCTAGAAGCTTGTAGAATATTATCTAAATAAGCTTGATTGCTTACTTTCCAGCCTTTCATATGCTGCATGGTATGATTGCCTACCGCGTGCTGCCCAGCAAGAATTTGCGCGTAAATTTCTGGGAATTTCTGCACATTCTCGCCCACACAAAAAAAGGTTGCTTTTGCGTTATAAGCCTGCAATTGCTGCAATACCCAAGGGGTAATTTGGGGGTGCGGACCATCATCAAAAGTTAAATACAACTCTTTATCACGTGTATTCACCTTCCATGTACAGGATGAAAATAAGCGAATAAGAACATGAGGGATTCTGTATTTAAACATTATTTTTGCCAGCTAAGTCCTCAAAACTAAACAATGCATCAGAGAATTAAAAACCTAGGTATTTTGCTCCTGCTACTCAGCGCCATTCAATTATCGGCTCAAACCGCTAGAGTTTGGACCCTCAAAGAATGTGTAGAGCAGGCCTTTAGCAAGAACATTAACATACAGCAGCAGCAGTTGCAAACCTTAAGCGCCAAAGCCGATTATTTTCAGAGTAAAATGGCCCTCTTGCCCAATTTAAATGGAAATGTAACCAACAATTGGCAAACTGGTTTTGCCATTAATCCAACCACCAACCTTGCACAAAAAGGGGTTTCTTTTAGAACCAATTCTTTTGGTGTTAGTAGCAGTATTCCATTATTTGCTGGTTTACAAAACATCAATAACGTAAAAGTTAATGAGGCAAGGTCTAAAGCAAGTGAAGAAGATTTAGCACAGATTAAAAACAATATTGCGCTTAATGTGAGTGCTGCCTATTTAAGGGTTTTACAAAATGAAGAAATTGCCAATGCCGCCGCCACACGCACCGAAGCTACCAAAGCGCAAGTGGAGCGTCAGCAAAAGATGTACGAATTAGGTTCAAGCAATAAAAGCCGTTACCTACAATTAAAAGCGCAATTGGCAGGAGAAGAGCTTACCCTTATTAACGCCAAAAATGCCTTAATGCAAGCCTACCTTGAGTTATGGTTATTGATAGAAGTTAAACCAGATGCTTCTCAAAAAATTGCAGCTATAGATACCAAAGATTTGCAAGTAGCAGATGAACCCAAAACCATTGATATGATTTTTGATGAGTTTGTAGAGAAAAGTCCAGATGTGCGCGCCACCAGCATGCGTTTTAAAGCTTCAGAAATTCAAACTAACATTGCAAGAGGAGGAAGAACGCCACGTTTAACTTTAAATGCCTCGGCCAATTCCTTTTTTACAACGCAGAGTCAGATGGGTTTTGGCGACACCACCTTACGCATAGTACCTACGGGCACATTTGCCGACAATAGCGGAACTTTCTTGCCAGTTTATGCCACCATACCTGGCTACAAGGAATTTAAAACTACCCCTTTTTCCGATCAATTTGATAGAAACCTAGGTACCAATGTGGGCTTAAATTTAGCCATTCCTATTTTTAATGGCTGGAGTGTTAGCACCAATATTGAGAAAGCAAAAATTAATGAGCAAAGCGCCAAACTGCAAGATAAATTAACCCGCAACAATTTATACAGAACCATTTCTCAAGCCTATGTAGATTTTAAAACAGCTTATAAACGTTTTGAAGCCAACCAAGAAAACTTGGAAGCCAATAAAGAAGCCTTTGATGTATCAGACAAACAATTTGAATTAGGTGCTATGAATTTAGCAGATTACCTCAACACAAAAAACAGCTACATTCGCGCTCAATCAGACTTTACCCAAGCTAAATATGAGTTGGTTTTTAGAAGAAAAACCCTCGACTTTTATTTAAGTAAACCTTTATATTAATTATCATGACAGCAAAAAAGAAAAATAAAACCTTAGTATATTTAGGCATTGGTGTTGGCGTGTTGTTAGTATTGGCTATTGTAGCCAAAAAAGCGGGTTGGATAGGCAAAACAAATGGCACAAAAGTATTGAGCAGCAAGGCCGAAGCCCGTGCTATAATAGAAACCGTTTCAGCAAATGGTAGGGTTCAACCAGAGAAGGAAGTTAAAATAAGCTCTGATGTTTCTGGTGAAATTAGAGAACTATATGTGCATGAAGGCGATTCTGTTATTGCAGGAAAACTTATGGCAAGAATAGACCCAGAGTTATACCAAAGTGCTTTAGATAGATCTGAAGCTTCCTTAAATAACATAAGGGCAAACTTATCTAGTGCAAGAGCTCGATTGGCCCAGGCCGAAGCTAGGTTTACAGAATTAAACAGCGCTTTTGAACGTAATAAAAAGATGTATGCCCAAAAGTTAATTTCAGATGGTGAATTTGAAACCGCTAAAAGCACCTTTTTAAACGCCAAGGCCGAGGTTGAAGCAGCTAAACAAACAGTGTTGGCGGCAGAGTATAATGTAAAAAGTTTTGAAGCCTCGGTAAAAGAATCGCGTAAGAATTTAACCCGTACCGAAATCTTTGCGCCAGTTAACGGCATTGTGTCTAAGCTAAGTGTAGAACAAGGCGAGCGTGTAGTAGGAACCTCACAAATGGCGGGCACAGAAATGATGCGTATTGCCAACCTTAACGACATGGAAGTGAGTGTAGATGTAAATGAAAATGATATTGTGAAAGTGGGCCTTGGAGATACCGCAGAAATTGAAGTAGATGCTTATCCTAATAGAAAGTTTTTGGGTACCGTAACAGAAATTGCCAATAGTGCAAGTACAACTGCAGCAACTACCAGCGACCAAGTAACCAACTTTGTAGTAAAAATTAGAATTTTAAGAAGCTCGTATGCAGACCTTACTCAAAAGTTTGGCAAACGTAAATCTGTATTTAGACCGGGCATGAGCGCAAGTGTAGAAATACAAACCGAACGCGCCAGAAATGTGTTGGCAGTGCCTATAGAAGCCGTAACTGTAAGAGCAGAATCTGCCTTAGATACCTTAAAAGAAGAAGGTGCAAGTGCTAAAAATAAAACTGTATCTTTAGATGTTAAAGAGCTTGAAGTGGAAGTTGTATTTGTTAGAAACGGAGATAAAATTTCTATCAGAAAAGTAAAAACAGGAATTCAGGATGATAAGATGATTCAGATTTTAGAAGGCTTACAACCTGGTGAAGAAATTATAACAGGCCCATACAGCGCTATTTCTAAGTTGTTAAAACATGGCGATGCTATTGAAGTAGTGAGCAAAGAGCAATTGTTTGAAGCCAAAAAGAAAGAAGACTAAACACGTATGAAAATAAACTCAAGTTATACCAAATACCTTTGGCTGCTGCTTGTTGGTTTATTTGTTTTTTTAGCGCTTAACAAGAAAAGTAAAGACAAGGTTTACACGTATCATAGTACTTTTTGGGCAGATGCCGCAGGGTATTATGTGTATGTTCCCGCTGCCTTTTTATACCAATTTGAAGCGCGTAATTTTCCAGATTCTGTGGATACTAAAACAGGATTTGGCTTTAAGCTTAACCTAGCCACCAATAAGGTAGAAAGTAAATATGCCATTGGCACTGCACTCTTCGAAGCACCTGCATTTATACTTACCCATACCCTATTAAAACTACAAGGGAAAGCAGGAACTGGATTTGAAAAGCCCTATCAATTAGGTATAAGTATCTCAGCAGTATTGTTTTTTATTTGGGGCTTGTGGTTATTGAGTCGCGTGCTGCTTGTCTATTATTCGGTTCAAAACGTTGGCCTTGGATTAGGCCTTTTGGTTTTGGGAACTAACCTTTATTACTACGGCATTTTTATGGGCGGCTTTTCGCACGTGTATAGCTTTTTCTTATTTAGCGCCTGGTTATATGCCTGGCAAAAATTAAAAAATAAATTTAGCCTAAAGTATTGGTTGTTAATTGCAGCCCTTGCGGGAGCCATCTTTTTGGTAAGACAATTAAACATATTGTTTTTACCCCTTGTGCTTTTAATAATTCCTAATGCCATTGCGGTTTTAAAAGGTTTGAACCTAAAATATTGGTTAATAGCCGTGCTCCCATTTCTTTTGGTTGTAGCGCCTCAATTGACTTACAATTACTACTTACACGGCAGCCTTGTTTCTTATTCTTATGCAGGAGAAAGTTTCTTATACTTTGGTAACCCCAAACTAAAAGAAGTTTGGTTTGCCTTTGAAAACGGGTGGTTTACCAATAATCCTATTCACCTATTTACCTTTTTGGGAATGTTAATTTTAGGGAGAGAAAAACCGCAACATGCACTTGGCCTTTGGATTGCTTTCTTATTGGTTTCTTACCTATACGCCAGCTGGTGGAGTTACTTGTTAGGCTGTGCCTTTGGGCATAGAGGCTTTGTAGACCTTTACCCCTATTTTGCTTTTGGCTTAGTTGCTTTTGTTCACTTCTTGAACCAACAATCTCGCGCTATAAGAAACCTAGGTTACTTAGCTTTTTTTATTTGTATAGCCTTTAACTTAAAGCTAATTTACACTTACGATACCTGTTGGCCTACCCAAGACCAACATTGGCGATTGGATATATTTTGGCATTTATTAACTTCGCCCCCTAATTAAAATTCCATTGGCTAAGCTCAGTATAATTATTCCAGCCTATAACGAGGCACGCACCATACACCGCATCTTAGATAAGGTGCACGCAGTTACTCTAATGGGCAATTTAGAAAAAGAGGTAATCATTGTAAACGATTGCTCTAAAGACGATACGGCTGAAGTGGTTAGGGCCTATATGGCCAACAAGCCTTATATAAAATTTACCGAACACCCTGTAAATAAAGGCAAGGGAGCTGCTATACATACTGGCATTAAAGAAGCCACCGGAGATTTTATTATAGTGCAAGATGCCGATTTAGAATACGACCCCAATGAGTTTAACATTTTACTAAAGCCCATTTTAGATGGCTTTGCCGATGTGGTATATGGCTCTCGGTTTATGGGTGGTAACCCGCATAGAATCTTGTTTTTTTGGCACAGCATTGGGAATAATGTGCTTACCTTTTTATCGAATATGTTTACCAATTTAAACCTTACCGATATGGAAACATGTTACAAGTTGTTTAGAGCAGATTTTATAAAAGGTTTAAGTTTACAAGAAAAACGTTTTGGGTTTGAACCAGAAGTAACTGCCAAAATAAGCAGAATACCCAATATTAGAATTTACGAAGTAGGCATTTCTTATTATGGCCGAACCTACGCCGAAGGCAAAAAAATAAACTGGAAAGATGGTTTTAGAGCCATTTATTGCATTTTAAAATACGGCATGTTAAAGGCATAAAAAAAGGTGAACTTCTAGTTGAAGTCCACCTCTTAAATACAAATAAATTATTCCTATTTTTTCTTCTTAGGAGCAACAGGCTTGTAAGCTGGATTGGCTTTAATTTCTGCCTGTAATTTCTCATTGTTCTTTTGGTAAGCTTCATCGCCACCTTCTTTGGCTAACTCCCAACTTTTCATAGAAGTTTCCATAGCACCATTATAATCTTTTAATGCATTTTGAATTTTAGCTTTGGTTAATAAAGTCCAATAAGCTTTAGGATTTGCTTCTACTGCTTTATTGATCCAAATTAAAGCTTGGTTCAAATCTTTACCATTTTCGTAATAGTAATTTGCTGCACCAGAATAAGGACGAGTATCTTTAGCCATTACTGTTTCAATTTGCTTCATTAAACGGGTATCGTAGAAACTTAAAACAGTTAAACGTACAGCAGTATTTTCCCACTTCAACACAATATCTACTTTATCGTTGCGCATGTTGGCAAAGTCAATAGTAAATGTTTCTGTTAAGTCTGAAGTTTTTTCGGCTTTAACGGTAAAACGAGCTACATCATTTTCTTGCTTGTATTCGTCGGCGCTGGTAACGGTAAGGTCTTTGCTTAATACAATAATCCACTCATTTTCGCCAGGGAAGCTTGCCAAACTATATTTACCTGCTTTAACATCTGTACCATTTATTTTTACATCTTCGCCAAAAGTAATAAGGGTAGCGCTATTGGCACCTGTGCGCCAAAACTTACCATAAGGCACTACATCGCCAAATACTTTGCGTCCGCGGGCACTTGGGCGAGAATAGCTTAGCTCTATTTTAGAGGTAGCAAAATTTTGCGAAATAGTAGCAGCAGGGCTAGGTTGAGGAAAAGGAATGCTTTGGGCATTTACTTGGCTAAAGCCTAGCAAGGCCGCCATAAAAGCTAGTTTAATTATTTTTTTCATGTAATAGAATTTTGTGCAATTTAAATTTTC
This sequence comes from Bacteroidia bacterium, assembly GCA_044360615.1. Classification (GTDB taxonomy): domain Bacteria; phylum Bacteroidota; class Bacteroidia; order UKL13-3; family UKL13-3; genus B1. The sequence continues at coordinate 20,344 of JBIKKC010000013.1, forward strand.
AAAGCTTAGCTTTTGAAATAATTTTTTAGAAAGTGGAATTTGACAATTTAATATTAGCGCTTTCTAGTTATTTAAATAAAGGTAATGTTACTCCCATTCATTTCTACTTTTAAATCATACTTGTTTACAGTGTCTTTTTCACAATTCTCTTTGCAAGCAACTTGAATTGCTAACATATAAATTAGTGCAAATAGATAAATTGTGGTTTTCATGGGGTTATTAAATATTAAAAAGTTACCAAAAATTCAGGTATGATGTATGGCGCTTGTTAT
>JBIKKC010000128.1:0-6846 GCA_044360615.1 Bacteroidia bacterium
AAATTACACCCCGAGTATTGTCCAAACCCCTACCGCCCTCAAGTTTGAAGTAAATGTTCCCTATAGCATTCCTTCGGATGGGGTTGCGCATCAGGTTGAGTTAGCTAGGTTTGATTTGCCGGCCTCTTATAAATTAATGAGTACCCCAAAGTATGATGAAAGTGTTTATGTAAATGCAGCTTTTGAAACCAATGATTTGTTGAACCAACTAAATGCCGAAGCCAACATTTACTATGATGGCACTTTTACAGGAACTACCTACATTAGTTCACAAACAAACGATACTATGCTGATTACTTTAGGAAAAGAAAGACGTATGTTAATTAAAAGAACCAAATTAAAAGAAATGACCTCTAAATCTATTTTTGGTTCAAATAAAAAGGAGAAGTCGGGCTACCAGATTGCTATCATAAATACCTCTGCAGAGAATTTGGAGCTTGAATTATTTGATCAAATTCCTTTATCTGCAAATGGAGAGATTGAAGTGAAATTGTTGAATGCTGGCGGTGCAACTTACAATGTTGAAAGCGGGCTACTTCAATGGAAAACAAAGATTGCGCCCAAACAAGAAGTAAAGTTGCAATTTGAATTTGAAGTTAGTTACCCTAAAACCAAAAGGATTACTCCTTACTAAAATATTTATTCTATATTCTCATTTAATTATTGAAAACACCCAATGAAAAAATCAATGTTATTTCTAGCCTTCAGCCTATTGGTTTGTGTGGCAAATTTAACTGCGCAAAGCTCCCTTAACAAGCTAAGTAAACAAGCGCAGTCCTCGGTTTCAAGTACTCAAAGCAATTCAACCAAATCTGTTTTAAGTAATTTGGATGCGGAGTTAATGAAGAAGTTTAATTTAGATGGAGTAAAGTCGGAAATTGTAGGCAATACGCTAAAAATGAAAGTAGCAGATACAGATTTGGCTGGACTCTCTGCCTCTGCGCTTGATGCTAAAGGAAATGCAATGTTAAATTCTGCAATGGATTTGGTAAAGGGCAATGGTTTGAACCTAAAAAGTTTGGGAGTAAATAATGTCTTGGTAGAAATGGTAAAGAACATGAGTTTGAAAGACATTTTGGGATCTGTAAGTAAGAAGCTCTAAGTTTAAATTTCTTATGAGTCTCAAATCCATTATAGCTAAACCACTTGCAAAGTACTTTAGAAATAAGGTACTTAAAGAGAGTGAGGAGGCGCTTTACTGGCAGCAATATTGGTTCAAAAAGATTATAGAAACGGCTGCACAAACTAGTTTTGGTAAAGACCATGGATTTGGGGAAATTACTACACTAACGCAATATGCGGAACGAGTTCCTGTGAGAGATTATGAAGCCTTAAGGTTTTATATTGACCAAGTAACGGAGGGTAAAACAGATGTGTTATGGCCTGGTAAGCCCTTGTATTTTGCAAAGACATCTGGAACTACAAGTGGGGTAAAATATATTCCTATTTCTAAAGAGTCTATATCCTTTCATATTAACAGTGCGCGTAATGCTTTATTTTGTTATATAGCAGAAACAGGGAAGGCAGATTTTGTAGATGGGAAATTGATTTTTCTTTCTGGAAGTCCAGTATTAACAAGTAAAGCAGGCGTGCATACGGGGAGATTAAGCGGTATTGTAAACCATCATGTTCCTGCTTATCTTAGAAAAAATCAAATGCCTAGTTATGCAACCAATTGCATAGAAGATTGGGAGCAAAAAGTGCTAGCTATTACGCAAGAAACTATACATCAAAATATGGCACTCATAAGTGGGATACCGCCTTGGGTGCAAATGTATTTTGATAAGATTTACGAGCAAAGTGGAAAGAAGGTTGGCGAGCAATTTCCAAACTTTAACTTGTTTGTTTACGGTGGGGTAAATTTTGAACCGTACCGCGATAAAATTGAAGCCAGTATAGGCAGAAAAGTGGATACCATAGAAACCTATCCTGCTTCTGAAGGTTTTTTTGCCTACCAACATGTACAAGATGCAAAAGGATTATTACTTCTGCCTAATAATGGTATTTTTTATGAGTTTATTAAAGTAGAAGAATTCTTTACCGATAAACCAAGGCGTTATACCTTAGCCGAAGTTGAGTTGGAGGTGAATTACGCTTTAATTATAACTACAAATGCAGGTTTGTATGCATACAATATTGGTGATACCATAAAGTTTGTTTCATTAGCGCCTCATCTTATAAAAGTTACAGGAAGAATTAAACATTTTATTTCTGCCTTTGGCGAGCATGTAATAGGTGAAGAAGTAGAATTTGCCTTAATGCAAGCAGTGCGTAAATTAGGCCTTGAGGTCATTGAGTTTACTGTGGCTCCGCAAGTAAATCCGCCAGAGGGTGGTTTGCCCTATCATGAGTGGTTAATTGCTTTTGAAAACGAGGATTTTGATATTGCTAATTTAGAAGCGCACACGGATAGCTTATTGCAGCAAAAGAATATTTATTATAAAGATTTAGTTGCGGGAGGCATTTTAAGGCCCTTGCGTATTACACCAATAGCAAAAGATGGCTTTATCTCATATATGAAATCCCAAGGGAAATTGGGAGGTCAAAACAAAGTGCCACGTTTAAGTAATGATAGAAGTATAGCGGAGGCCTTAGCTCCTTTTAAGAAGTAAAATAATGAAGAAGAAGATAGCCATTTTAGGCAGCACAGGAAGTATTGGTACACAAGCTTTAGAAGTAATTAGCGAGCAGTCTGCTACCTTAGAGGTAGAAGTTTTAACTGCAAATAGCAATAGTGATTTGCTTATTCGTCAAGCAATACATTACAAGCCTAACCATGTTGTTATAGCCGATGAAAGTAAATATTTAGCTGTAAAAGAGGCTTTAATGCCTCACGATATTAAAGTTTATGGGGGTAGTAAGGCCATAGAGGAGTTAATGGGAATAACTTCTTCAGATATTGTGCTTACCGCAATGGTAGGGTATAGCGGTTTGAAACCAACCATAGCCGCTATAGAAAATAAAAAGCGAATTGCGCTGGCCAATAAAGAAACCTTGGTGGTAGCTGGAGAAATAATTACAGATTTATGTGCTCAGCATAAAGTGCCATTAATTCCAGTAGATTCAGAACATTCGGCCATATTTCAATGTATGGTAGGGGAGGCAGAACAATCGGTAGAGAAAATTATACTTACAGCCTCAGGTGGTCCGTTTAGGGGTAAAAAAACTAGCGACTTATTGGAAGTTACCAAAGCACAAGCACTAAAGCATCCTAATTGGAGTATGGGGGCAAAAATTACCATAGATTCCGCCACTTTAATGAATAAAGGCTTAGAGGTTATTGAAGCCAAGTGGTTGTTTGGTGTAGAAGCAGATCAAATTGAGGTGGTAGTGCATCCGCAATCTATTATCCATAGTATGGTATCCTTTAAAGATAGCAGCATTAAGGCGCAAATGGGTTTACCAGATATGAAACTGCCAATTCATTATGCCTTCTTTTTTCCTAATAGGGTAGAAGCCTCCTTTAAACGACTCTCCTTCAAAGAAATGTCGAATCTTACTTTTGAGGAGCCAGATGTTGAAACATTTAGAAATTTAGCCTTGGCTTTTGAGGCCATGAAGCGAGGTGGAAATGCCGCTTGTATTTTAAATGCCGCAAACGAAATTGCGGTGGATGCCTTTTTGCAGGATAGAATAAAATTTTTACAAATTGCGGCTTTAAACGAGGCTTGCTTAGAAAAGGTTAGCTTTATTGGCAAGCCCAGTATTGAAGATTATGTGGCAACAGATGCAGAAGCAAGAAAATTTGCCCTTAGTTTGTTGCCATAATTGGTTATTATTGCACTCATTTTTAAGGAAAAATTTTTGCGATGGATGCATTGGTAATGGCTGGCCAATTAATATTGGCAATTTCTATATTAGTTATTTTACATGAATTTGGGCACTATTTAGCTGCTAGGGCTTTTGGTATTAAAGTAGAAAAATTCTATTTATTTTTTGATGCCTGGGGATTCAAATTATTCTCATTTAAGCGCGGTGGTACCGAATGGGGAATTGGTTGGTTGCCCTTAGGTGGATACGTGAAAATTGCAGGGATGATAGACGAAAGCATGGATAAGGAAGCCATGAAAGCACCTGCGCAACCTTGGGAATTCAGAAGCAAGCCAGCTTGGCAACGTTTAATTGTAATGGTGGGAGGTGTAGTGGTTAACATCATTGCGGGTATCATTATTTTTGCCATGATTAGTTATACCTATGGCGATAAATTTATGAAGAATGATTCGCTAAAGGCTGGTATTGTTCCTTCTGAATTGGCAAAAGAATATGGCTTTAAAACAGGAGATAAATTAGTTGCCGTAAATGGAGTGGCCATCGATCATTTTGAGGACGCCTTGCAAGTTAAGCATATATTAAGCGAAGGAGTTGTTTACGATGTGAATAGAAATGATTCTATGGTTAAGGTAAATTTACCAGATGATTTTGTAAAGAAGTTTAGCGAGAATAAAGCTGATTTTTTTAAGCCTCGTATGCATTTTTTTGTAGGAGCTGTGGCCGAAAAATCGAATGCTCAAAAAGCAGGACTACAAAATGATGATGTGATTGAAATGGTAGATTCTTTAAAAGTAACTTACCTTGATGAATTTCAAACCTATCTTAAAGAGAAGAAGTGCAAGGATGTTGCCTTAATGGTAAACCGTGGTGGAAATATTATTAATTTGAATTGCGCTGTAGATGCTTGCGCCACCATTGGTATTGGGGCAGAATCTAAGGATTTTGAATATGAAGATGTAACTTATGGGTTCTTTGCTTCGTTTCCGTTAGGTATTAAGAAAGCGGGTGAAAATATTGACGCACAAATTAAAGGTTGGGGCAAAATTTTTAAAGGAGATATTGCTGTAAATAAAGCGGTTCAAGGTCCGATAGGCATTGCCAAATTTTTTGGATCAGAAGTGGTTTGGAAGCGTTTCTGGATGTTCACTGCGCTCATCTCTTTAGGTTTAGCATTTATGAATATTCTGCCTATTCCAGCCTTAGATGGTGGGCATGTTTTATTTCTAATTTTTGAAATTATCATTGGGAAGCCCTTAAGTGAGTCGTTTTTGGAGAAGGCGCAATATGCAGGAATGCTCATTTTATTAACCTTAATGGTGCTTATTTTTGGCAATGATATTTGGAGCTTAATCTCAAATAGTTCTGCTGCGGCCCCAAGTTGCAATTGTTAAAACTTTAAAAAACGCTTTGGTTCAAAACGTCTATTTTTAATGGCTGAACCAAAAGAGAGTGGTGGAGAACTAGTTTTTTTATAGGTGGGATAACCTTATTTTTGTTCTAAAGATAAGCGCATGCAATTAAATGCTTTAACCGCAACTAGCCCGGTAGATGGAAGATACAGACGCCAAACAGAGGTGTTATCTAATTATTTTAGCGAATTTGCCCTCATTAAATACCGTGTTTGGGTAGAGGTTGAATATTTAATTGCCTTAACAGAACTGCCTTTGCCTCAATTGAAAGACGCCTTTTCTGCTGATCATAAGGCATCCCTTAGAGAACTTTATAATAACTTTAGTTTAAGTCAAGCACAAGAAATTAAGGATACAGAAAAGGTAACTAACCATGATGTTAAAGCTGTGGAGTATTTTCTGAAAAAAGCTTTAGAAAACCTTGGCCTAGGGCAGTATCAAGAATTTGTGCATTTTGGCTTAACCTCACAAGATATAAATAATACAGCCATCCCTATGAGTTTAAAACAGGGGTGGGAAATTGCTATTTTGCCTGTGTTAAAAGGAGTGCTGATCCAAATGAAAGCGCAAGCAAAAGCTTGGGAGGCTGTTTCTTTGTTGGCAAGAACCCATGGTCAGCCAGCATCGCCCACCCGTTTAGGAAAAGAATGGCAGGTATTTGTTTCTAGAATAGAGGAGCAGTTGAGGCAGTTAAATTTGTTGCAATATCCTGCAAAATTTGGCGGTGCTACTGGTAATTTCAATGCACACCATGTGGCTTACCCAAAGCAAGATTGGTTGCTATTTGCCAATCAATTTTGTGCAAGTATAGGATTACAGCGTTCCCATCCTACAACACAAATAGAGCATTACGATAATCTGGCTGCATTGTTTGATAACATGAAAAGGATCAACACTATTTTGTTAGACTTTTCTAAAGACGTTTGGCAATATGTGGCTATGGATTATTTTAAACAAAAGTTAAAAGAAGGTGAAATTGGTTCAAGTGCTATGCCGCATAAGGTTAATCCTATCGACTTTGAAAACGCAGAAGGGAACCTGGGTTTAGCCAATGCTTTATTAGAACATCTTTCTGCCAAGTTGCCTATTTCTAGATTACAGAGAGATCTTACAGATAGCACAGTGTTGCGCAATATTGGAGTGCCTTTGGGGCATATGTTAATTGCTTATAATTCTCTTGAAAAGGGGCTTGGCAAATTGCTTCTAAACGAAGCAAAGCTAGCAGCTGATTTGGATCAAAACTGGGCAGTTGTGGCAGAGGCCATACAAACTATTTTGAGAAGAGAAGGTTACGAAAAACCTTATGAAGCTCTGAAAAACCTAACCCGCACCAATGAAGCCATTGATAAAAATGCCATCCATACTTTTATTTCTAGCTTGAACCTAAATGCGGAAGTTAAGCAGGAGTTGCTCAATATAACTCCTAGTAATTATACAGGAATATGAAAAAAATACTTTTTACCATTCTTTCGATTGCTCTAATTGCCTTTGCAAGCTGTGATGAACCGGTGCCACACGTTATAATAGATCAGGCTGACAGCCCAACAGTAGTAGCAACCACAGATTATGTTTCGGATAATTATGATGGCGAGGTGCCTGGTCTGGATGCTAAAGTAATTGATTATACTTTACCCAATCCTTATCAGCATAAATCGCAGTTATTGTT
>JBIKKC010000129.1:0-6798 GCA_044360615.1 Bacteroidia bacterium
CCTTTTTGAAACGGTATTGTTTAATAGAGACAGCGGCTATGTAAATACAGGCTTTGATCCCAATTACCTTAACCCAGTTATTTTTTATAAGTCGATAGAAAATGGCATGAATAGCACCGATAAAACTATTATTGGGATTAATTATAAGTACAACTTCTTAAAGCGATTCTCTTTATACGGACAAATTGTTTTTGCAGAGTTTGTGTTGGCAGAAATAAAAGCAGGCAATGGCTGGTTACACAATAAATATGCGGTTCAAACCGGCCTAAAACACATTGATTTTGCGGGCATTAAAAACTTAGATGTGCAAGGAGAATTTAACCTTTCTCGCCCGTTTATGTATACCTCTTATAATGCTAGTCAGAGTTTTAGTAATTTAAGACAATTTATGGGACACCCACTTGGCGCCAATTTTTATGAAGGTATTGCCCTCATGCGTTACCAACCCGTTAATAGGTTAACGCTAACTGGTAGACTGATTTACGCTATTTATGGCAATGATACCAATGGCAGCAATTGGGGTAAAGACCCTAGAATTAGTTATAATTATCCCAGCAGTGCGTTATATGGCAATTTTATTGGACAAGGGGTGGAGACAAAACTCCTAACTGCCGAATTATTAGCTACCTACATGTGGAAGCATAACCTGTTTTTTGATTTACGGGTAGGGCAACGCAAAACTGTTTCTGTTTTACCACAGTTTGATGCCAATACTACCTATTTTACAATGGGTATCAGGCTAAATATCAACGATAGGCGCTACGATTTTTAAGTATTTATCAACGCCCTAAAAAATGCAGGCTTAAAGGCGTACTTTTGCGGCCTAAATTTTAGTAAAACTTGACACTCATTAAATCAATTTCTGGTATTAGAGGTACTATTGGTGGAAAAGCTGGCGACGCCTTAACCCCGGGAGATATTGTTAAATACACAGCAGCTTTTGCTTCTTTGATGATGCAAAATTCTGACACCTCCAAAATTGTGGTTGGAAGAGATGCACGCTTAAGTGGCGATATGGTTAACCGTTTGGTTACAGGAACTTTAATAGCCATGGGTTTAGATGTAATAGACCTTGGTTTAAGCACTACACCAACAGTTGAAATGGCGGTGGTAATGGAAAAAGCCAATGGAGGCATTATCTTAACCGCTAGCCATAACCCTAAGCAATGGAATGCCCTTAAATTATTAAACGCCAAAGGAGAATTCATATCCGATGAAATTGGTAAAGAGGTTTTATCCTTGGCCGATTCTAATAAGATAGAGTATGCCGATGTAGATAATTTGGGTACTTACACCGAAAATAATGACTATATACAAAAACATATAGATGCTATATTAGCTATTGATTTAGTTGACGTTGAAGCCATCAAAGCCGCTCGTTTTAAAGTGGTGGTAGATGCCGTAAATTCTACAGGAGGCATTGCAGTACCCATGTTGCTAAAGGCATTGGGAGTAAATGAAATTGTAGAAATTTATTGCACGCCAGATGGTAAATTCCCGCATAATCCAGAGCCTTTGCCAGAAAATTTAACTGCTATTTCTGGAGAGGTTAAACGCAATAATGCAGATTTAGGAATAGTAGTAGACCCAGATGTAGACCGTTTGGCTTTGGTGAGTGAAGATGGTAGCATGTTTGGTGAGGAATATACTTTAGTAGCTGTGGCAGATTATGTATTAAGAAATAGCAGCGAAGAAAAATTGAAGCGCTTGGGTTTTGAAAAGAATACCGTTTCTAACCTTTCTTCTACTCGTGCCTTAAGAGATGTTACCGAGAAAGCTGGTGGTTCTTATCAGGCTAGTGCTGTTGGGGAGGTGAATGTGGTGAAGTTGATGAAGGAAACTAAAGCAGTAATTGGTGGCGAAGGAAATGGAGGAATTATTTTTCCAGAACTGCATTATGGTAGAGATGCCATGGTAGGAATAGCTTTGTTTCTAACCCACTTGGCTAAGTCAGATAATATTTGCTCTATGGTTAGAGAAAGCTATCCTGATTATTTTATTGCCAAAAAGAAAATAGAGCTTACTCCCGATATTAATATTGATAAATTATTGGTTCAAGTAAAAGAAAAGTATAAGAAACAACCTTTAAATGAGGTAGACGGACTAAAAATTGAATTCGAAAAAGAGTGGGTTCATTTGCGTAAATCTAATACCGAACCAATTATACGTATCTATGCAGAAAGCCCAAGCGAAACAACCGCCAACAGCCTAGCAGAAAAAATCATCATGGATATGAAACAATTTCTTAAAGATTAAATTAATTAAGAGTGAAGAATTAAGAGTGAAGAATAATCAATTTTTCATAACTCTTACCTCAAAACTCTTACCTCAAAACTCATACTTCATACTTAAATTATGGCATTACAATGTGGCATCGTAGGACTTCCAAATGTTGGTAAGTCGACATTATTTAACTGTTTAAGCAATGCAAAAGCGCAGGCAGCAAATTTTCCTTTTTGTACGATTGAACCAAATGTTGGGGTAATTACAGTTCCCGATTCGCGCTTAAATAAGTTAGCCGAATTGGTAAAGCCTAACCGCATTGTGCCCACCACTATTGAGATTGTAGACATTGCTGGTTTAGTTAAAGGTGCCAGTAAAGGAGAAGGATTAGGCAATCAGTTTTTGGCCAATATTCGCGAAACAGATGCCATTATTCATGTATTGCGTTGCTTTGAAGATGATAATATCATTCACGTAGATGGTAATGTAAATCCATTGCGCGATAAGGATGTAATTGATACAGAATTGCAATTGCGTGATTTAGATTCTGTAGAAAAGAAATTACAGAAGGTAGCTAGGGCTGCTAAAACAGGAGATAAAGATGCAGCAAAATCAGAGCTCGTGTTGAACCGATTTAGAAATCACCTAGAGCAAGGTTTAAATGCGAGAACATTGGCTGTAGAACCAGATGAATTGGTGCATGTAGAAGACCTTTGTTTACTTACACTAAAGCCAGTTATGTATGTGTGTAATGTAGATGAAGCTGCGGTAGTTAAAGGTAATGCGTATGTAGAGAAGGTGAAAGAGGCGGTTAAGAATGAAAATGCACAAGTACTAGTAATTAGCGCTGCCATTGAAGCAGATATTGCCCAGTTAGATAGTTTTGAAGACCGTGAAGCATTTTTAAATGATTTAGGCTTATCAGAATCTGGTGTAGCCAAGTTAATCAATGCAGCTTACAGCTTACTTAATCTAATAACTTATTTTACCGCAGGGGTTCAAGAAGTTAGAGCCTGGACCATTAACCGCGGTTGGAAGGCTCCACAAGCAGCAGGCGTTATCCATACAGATTTTGAGCGAGGCTTTATTAAGGCAGAGGTAATTCATTATGCAGATTACGTGCAATATGGTAGTGAATCTGCTTGCAAAGAAGTTGGTAAATTAAGTATTGAAGGCAAGGAATACATTGTACATGATGGCGATGTAATGCACTTTAAATTTAACGTGTAAGTCGGTACCCTAAACGCAAATCAAAGATATCTGCCACATGGGCGTTGGCCTTTAAACTGCCAGCTAAAAGCCATTTTTTTCCAATGTTTTGAACCAGCATATAGCGCTGGTATAACCTATTATCATTACTGCCAACTGCTGTAATAGGCGTTCCCATAAATACTTGAAAGCTTGTTTTGTTTATCCGTAAACCATAGCCTAATAAGATGCCTTGTTCCCAAGCAGAATAAGCCTCCCCAGTCTTTTGATAATACTTTTTTCGGTAAGTATTGTAAATGCCTTCCGTAGATAAAATGGCATGGTGAAAATAGTTTAAAGGCTTTAACAAAGAAGCCTGAAAACCTAACATAGGCTTTAATGTATTGGTAGTCGAAAAAGTTTTTGCCGAACCTAAAATATAGAACTCACCCATCCATTTTGAAACCGTTTTTGGTTCCTTTAAAGTGCTTGCCTGTTTCCAATCTGCAGGTTTCCAATAATAGCTTAAGCCTAATTGATAAGTTAGAAAATTCATGCCCTTATTAGGCATTTTTATGCCCCCATTAGAAACATGTTGGTATTGAATATTGCTATGCCATAAGAAGTTAGCATTGGGCCGGTAATTTAGTTGCAAACCCGCGCTTAAAAAGAAGCTTACAGGGAAAGAGAAAAATAGATTTTCTGGATTTTGTGTTGGGTGATACACTTTGCTTAAATAACAGAAGCCGCCATCTAAAGGCATGCTTATAAATACTTTTCGGGTTGAACCAAACAAAGGCTCAGTAAAAGCTGAAAGGGTTAAAGAATAGCCCAATTCTTGGGGGTTGTTAAAATTTACATATTGCATTCTAAATCCTTTTCTAGTTTTAAGTGGGTGCTCATAACTAGTTCCTGCCAATGGATTTTGCCACATCAAGGCTGCGTTTATACCCCAAGGAGAGCTATAGCTTAAGTTTCTAATATCTTCAGAATGTGGCAAGATATTTCCAGAGAAACCTCCCAATTGAAAGGCTGCTGGCAAGCTTGCTTGTCCAAAACTATTGAAACTAAAGGATAGTATTAGGTGAAGGGTTAAGGTTAACTGCTTGTGATAAAAATGCATTGAAAAAATTTGACTTAAAAAGGTTAGAAATTTAGCGTTAATTTATTTAAACTTGCTGATTATATAGTTTTTATGAATAAATTTTTACATTTATTTTATGCTGTTTCTATGGGTCTTTGCCTTGCTTTTGCTTGGCTTTTGCATCCATCAAGAGAAATTGTAACTTTTAATGCAAAAGGTATTGTTTTTAATACCAAAGCTAAAGTACCTAAAAAAGATAGGATGGATTTGGCATGGCAGCAAGAATTAGAATTAACCATGGACCCAGCCTTAGGTTATGCCCCTAAAGAAAGATTATTAGAAGCATGGCAATACCAACAAAGTTTATTAGGTTCAAAAAGCCTTGGTAAAGCAGCCATTCCTGGGGTTACCTGGACAGAAAGAGGTCCAAACAATTGTGGGGGTAGAACCCGTGCTGTTTTGATAGACTTGGATGACCCTACGCGTAATACAGTTTGGGCCGGCGGTGTTGCCGGTGGCTTATGGAAAACTGACAATATTTCTCAAAGTGTACCTATTTGGACACCCATCAATGATTTCTTTCAAAACCTTGCCATTACTTCTATCACGCAAGCCCCAGCTAATCCTTCTGTAATGTATTTTGCAACGGGTGAAGGAAATGGAAATTTAGATGCTGTAAGAGGTTTAGGCGTTTGGAAATCTACCAACGGTGGTCAAACTTGGACGCAATTGAGCGCTACCAACAACAGCACCTACCATTATAATCAGAAAATTATGGCCCTAGGCAATGGCGATACCCTATTTGTTTGCACAAGAGTAGGATTAATGCGCTCTACCAATGGGGGTGCCAGCTTTACTAAAGTTTTAGGGGCAGGCATAGCTTCTGCAGGAGGCGATATTGCACAAGATATAGAAATAATGGCCAATGGAACTTTGTATGCCAGCATGAGCGGAACTGGGGCTACCAGTGGAACCATTCATAGGTCTTTTACACGAGGCGCTACCTGGACAAACCCTTCTACCATTTCTAATACCCCAAATAGAAGAGAAATTGAAATTGCAGTTTCTGTGGTAGATACCAGCACCATTTATGGCTTGGTAGAAAGTGGTAGTAGAATAGTAGCCATTATTAAATCTGTAAATGCAGGAGCAAATTTTGATACGATTCCTGCACATCCTATTGATGCAGATGGAGGAGTTTCTCAAGTTGGTTTTCGCAAAGATTTTAGTAGGGCGCAAGCTTGGTACGATTTAAGTATTGCAGTTGATCCTAACAATGTAAATGTAGTAGTAGTAGGTGGTATAGATTTATTTAAAACCAGCAATGGAGGAAGTTCTTGGCAACAACTTTCGCATTGGTATGGAGGCTTTGGTTTTCAAGAGGTGCATGCCGACCAACACTTTGCTTTATTCTCTCCAGGGAGTTCTTCTATTTGTTATTTTGGAAACGATGGGGGTGTGTATCGCTCGGCAGATTTCACAAGTGTAAATCCTACTATTGATTCAAAAGAGATCAATTACAATACCACTCAATTTTATGCCTGCGATATTCATCCAAATGCAGGAGCCAATATTTATGTAGGAGGTACACAAGACAATGGCTCGCATAAATTTTCTAATCCTGGCATTAATTCCACCATCGAAGTTACGGGTGGTGATGGTGCGTTTTGCCATATAGACCAAGACCAGCCGCAGTTTTGGTTCACCTCTTATGTATATACCAATTATTACCGTTCTACCAATGGGGGTAATAGTTTTGGCACGGCATTGGGCACATCGGGCAATGTAGGTTCATTCATTAATCCATCAGATTATGATGATATTGAAAACAAAATGTACCTGGCTGCAAACACCAATTGCTATTCTCGTTGGGATAATCCGCAAACAGGTAACAACCTAATTTTTGATACAGTAGCTTTGTTTAATGGTGGCAGAGTTACGCATGTAAAAGTTTCTCCTAATGTAAGTAACAAAATTTATTTTGGTACCAATGGTGGTCGCATAGTTTCAGTAGACAATGCGCATACCACAACAGGTTTAGACTCATTACAAGGTGCGCCCACCTCTGGTAGTGTTTCGTGTATAGAAATTGAGAATGGTAATGAAAACCATGTATTGGTAACCTATTCTAATTACGGCGTTAACAGTGTTTGGGAAACTAAGAACAGTGGGGTAACTTGGACAAGTGTAGAAGGTAATTTGCCAGATATGCCAATTAGATGGATTATTTTTAATCCCAATAAAAACTGGCAAGCCATGGTTGCCACAGAACTAGGTGTTTGGACTACAGATTCTTTGCGAGG